>NZ_BAAHXR010000004.1:0-45266 GCF_054658035.1 Desulfuromonas carbonis
CTACTGGGGAATTATAAAATTCAATAAATTGGCTTTCCGGGGTTTCAAACGGCATCGGGCCGAAAATCAGGAGATTATACGGATCCGTATATATGCTGTTTGGCAGATTACCGATCATGACTATCTCAAGCATCGCGAAATACCTTGCCGCGTGGTTCGTCATGTTGCTCGTTTCCATCGCAAATGGCGCCGTTCGGGACTTCACCTATGGCAAGCTAATGAGCGAACTTTCTGCTCATCAACTGTCAACTCTCACGAGCGTTCTGCTGCTGGGCGCGATTATCTTCGCCTTTGTCCACTTCTTCCCGCCCTCTTCTGACCTGGAAGCCGTTTGCATTGGTCTGCTTTGGATGTCACTTACCATCGCGTTCGAGTTTCTCTTTTTCCATTTTGTCGGCGGCCACTCCTGGGCGAAATTGCTGGCCAATTACAACATTCTGGAAGGGCGCGTCTGGGTTGTCGTTCTGGCCTGGGTAGCGGTTGCTCCATACGTTTTCTTCCGACTCCGCCGACCGACCTAACACTTATCAGGCCCCCGGCCGTCAAGGGTAAAAAAGTCCGATAACGAAAAAGGTTTTCCCTCCCGTTCTTTGACATGCGACTGATCACTTAAGAGCCAACCGGGTTCCGGCTTGGGATTCTCTTCTGGCTGCAGACGAATTCTGCTCCAAACACTTATCGAGGCTCTTGATGCAGGGGCCGGTCTTTGTCGACCTGGTTCTCCCTGCCGCCTGGAATCACGCTCGTGCCCTCATGCCGTCCCAATCAAAATAGCGAGGTCCATCTTGGTGCCGATGGCCGCAGTTAGGTGCGGGATCGGGGAAGGGGCAGAATCCGGCGCGGGCCCTTTGGACCATCGCGCAAGCTGTTGGAGCGGGGCGGACCTCCAATCAAAACAAACCGGCTGGCGGAAGTTGGCGGATGATGCGGCCCAAGTCGGGCTGTTGGCCCAGAAGTCTGCGCTTGCTTATGGCCGCCGAGCTTATCTCGCCGCTGTGGTTGCCTCCAGTTAGACGGTCTGGCTGATCCGCCCCCTCCGCGTCAGGCGGCCTTGCGCAGGAACCTGTCCTGGTCGAAGGGCACCTGATTTTTGAGCATGTAATAGACGGCACGACCGAGACGATGGGCCAGGATGGCCAGGGCTTTCCCCTTGCCGTGCTTGCTGGCCAGGCGTTGCAGCATGGTTTGAGCCGGCTTGTTCCCTTTGAGCATCAGCACCACGGCCTCGCCAAAAGCCCAGCGCAGATGGGCGTTGCCGATCTTCTTGCCCGAATGGCCATAATGCTTGCCGTTCGATTCCTTGCCCGGCTTGACCAGCCGGCAATAGGAGGCAAAGTCCTGCTCGCGGGGGAAGCGGGCGATGTCCTCGATCTCGTAGAGCATCACCATGCCGAGGATCTTGCCGACCCCGGGAATCGATTTGAGCAGCGCCAGGTTGATCGGATCATGACCGGTGGCGATGCGCTCCAGTTCCCGCTCCAGTCGATCCAGCAGCTGTTCGTAATGTTCGATGGTGAGCAGGTCGACCTCGACCATGCGACGTACCACCGAATCGGGAAACTTTTTGAGCAGATCACCGCGCTCGCTCGGTTTGGCGATACGTCCCAGCGGCTCGGGGAGGTTGTACTGGGTGGCGGTGTTCTGGATGTGGGCGAAGAGTTCGCCCCGTTTGCGGGCGAGATGATTGCGGCGGCGCAGCAAGTCCCTCGTCGCCCGCATCGGCTTGGGGTAGGTATAGGCCAGCGGAAAAGAACCGCCGCGCAGCAGTACGGCGATCTTGTGGGAATCGATGCGATCGTTCTTGGCCTTGCCGCCGTGAATTGCCTTCATGTAGAGGGCATGACCGAGGACGAAGTCAATCTCCTGCTCGGTGCACAGATCGGCCAGCCAGTACCAGGTAAACATGCACTCGCAGCCGACCACGATGCCGGAGCGGTAGGGTTTGATCAGTCGCAGGAAGTTTTTCGGTTTGGTCGGGATGTTCTGATGAACCACCACCTCGCCGGTCGCATCAAGGATGCAGACGTACATGGCGTCTGCATGCAGATCGACGCCGCAATAGAATTGGTGCTGTTTCGTGTAGAATTTCATGGTGCAGGCTCCTTTCTTTGAGAGGGTTTCTTGTTTCTCAAAGGATACCGGATGGTCCGGTATCTATGGAGGGGGCCTGCACTAGTATCAAATCGTGTAGCGGAACCGGTTCCTTGGACACAAGTTTAGATTATGCCGCCTGACGGATTTCGTCGGGCGACCGGAAGCCATTTTTCTCGACTCGCCATTCGCTGTTGTAGAGTTCGACGAAGGTTTTCACGGCCTCGCGAACATCATCGATGGTACGGAATATTCGGCCATAGATGGCTTGCTCTTTCAAGGTGCGGTTGAATCGTTCAGCAACTCCGTTGGTCTGTGGTTCGGCAACGAAGGCAAAGCTGGGGGTGATTCCCCAGAACTTGATCTGGTTCAGAAAATGGTCTGAGAGGTACTGGGTGCCGTGATCCATACGCAGAGACAACCCTCGGGCAATATCTTTCTCTACGCCCCCATAGATGTTGTCTAACGCCATGGAAAGTGGTTGAAGAGCAGCATAACGGTCGCCGGTCTTGCAAACATGCCAGCCGACACATTCGGCGTTCCAGTGCTCGACGGCGCTAAAGATCCAGACCCAGCCTTCGTCGAGAGTGAATACGCGGGTGCCATCGGTGCCCCACATTAGATTCGGAGCCATGGTGATGATTTTACCATCATGCGCCTTGGCTGCTTTGGGCCAACCCCGGTGAGGTGACAACAGATGATTCTCGCGCATCAACCGCAGAACCCGCTTGCGTGCGATGCGCACGCCGTCACAAATCCGCAGCCTGGCCCAGACCTTGCGGTGTCCTTCGCCGGTGAACGGGGACGTGGCCAGATCGTGACGGATCATGGCGAGAAGATCCTCATCACTGATTGACGGACGTGGGCCACGACGCTTGGGAGTTGATTGCGGAATCTGGCGCGAGGCATGGTAGAACGAGGAGCGAGCCTGCTCCCAAACATTGCAAACCCGCTGGACGCCGTAGGCCTTTTCAGCGCCTGGGGAGATCGTTTGGCTCATTTCGACGACCTCCGTTTGGCTAAAGGGCCGGGTTTTTTAACCCGTTCCCAAAGTAGTTCGTTTTCCATGGTCAATTCGCCGATCCGGGAGGGTGTAAAAAAGATTGTGTAAATGGCCATTCAGGGGTACACCGGGACCCCACCCTCTAAGGAGCCCCCATGGCCATCGAAAAAGATCTGCTGGACCGTCTGCTTGCCGACTACAAGAAGCCCGAAGACCTGATCGGCGAAACCGGCTTGCTTAAACAGCTCACCAAGGCCCTTCTGGAACGAGCTTTGGAAGCGGAATTGACCCAACACCTGGGGCACGAGAAGCATGCTCCCGTGGCCACGAAAGGCGGCAATGCCCGCAATGGCAAGTCGGCCAAAACCATCAAGGGCGAATTCGGCAAACTGCCGATCGAGGTTCCGCGTGACCGGGACAGCAGCTTCGAGCCGCTCATCATTCCCAAGGGCCAGACCCGCTTCGCCGGCTTCGACGGCAAGATCATCTCCCTCTACGCCCGGGGGATGACGACCCGGGAGATCCAGGGGCATCTGGAAGAGATTTATGGCGTCGAGGTCTCTCCCGCCCTCATTTCCAGCGTGACCGATGCCGTCGCGGACGAGGTCAAGATCTGGCAGAACCGACCGCTCGACGCCCTCTATCCCATCGTCTATATGGACGCGGTCCGGGTCAAGGTGCGAGACAACGGCCACGTCAGCAATAAAGCGGTCTACCTGGCCCTGGGCGTCACCCTGGACGGCATCAAGGAGGTCCTGGGCATGTGGGTGGCCGAGAACGAGGGCGCCAAGTTCTGGCTACAGGTGGTGACCGAGTTGAAAAACCGGGGTGTCGAAGACATCTTCATCGCCTGCGTGGACGGGCTCAAAGGTTTCCCCGAGGCCATCGAAGCAGTCTTTCCTCGCACCCAGGTCCAGCTCTGCCTCGTTCACATGGTGCGCCATTCTCTCCGCTACGTCTCCTGGAAACAGCGCAAGGAAGTGGCGGCCGATCTGAAGTCCATTTACCAGGCCGCGACGGCCGAGCAGGCCGAAATGAACCTGACGGAGTTCGAAGCGAAGTGGGATAAAACCCACCCCTCCATCGGCCAGTCCTGGCGGCGGAACTGGGAGAGAATCACCCCGTTTTTCGCCTACCCGGCGGAGATTCGCAAGGTGATCTACACCACCAATGCGATCGAATCGCTGAACATGTCGCTGCGCAAGGTCACCAAGAACCGGGGCTCATTCCCCAACGACGCAGCCATGTTCAAACTGCTCTACCTGGCGCTGAACAATATCGCCAAGAAATGGACCCTGCCGATTCGGGACTGGAAGGCCGCTCTCAACCAGTTCTCTATCTTGTTCGAAGGCAGGTTGCCGGTTTACTGACGACAAAAACCCAAGCCATTTACACAAACTGATTTACACCGCCCGATCCGGCGCATGGCCTGGTTGAGTTCCGCTTGAGTCGGATCGTTCTGACGTTGTTTCAACGACTCATCGATTCCGGTCAGCGCTTTCTCTCGCCACTGCTCCAGGCGGTAGATTTCGATGCTCAACTCGCGGGACAGAGCATCAACCGATTCGCCCCGCAGCAAGCGCAGAACCACTTCACGCTTGCGGGCAGCGCTCCAACGTTGCCCTTCGGCCAAAGGCCCAGTGACTGTTTCGTTCTTGTTGTTTGTTGTCATTATTAATCTCCTTGGACATCGGGATTCTATCCCAAATCAGTGTCCAAGAAAACTGGTGCCGCTATAGACCTAACAAATCGCAAAAAAGCGAACACGGATACAGGGGTTATTTGCCGCTCTGGCTTGCTCGCCACAACAAAGAGGTCTTTGGCGGGCTCTACGTTGCTGGTATTGTCTACACAATTTGGGTGTCGGTTTACGCCGCTACCTATACAATTCACTGCAGGCGGCACAACCCTGACAGGCCGTGGCCTGAACTCAAGCGTCAGACGCCACAACCCATTCCTCCTGTCACCAATTTTTACCAACTCCGCAACCTGGAGACACCCATGCCAAAGCCAATCATTAACATTGCCGATGTCGAGCTTGGGCCGCGCCCTCCCGGCTTCGCCCCTTCCGGATCCGCGGCAGAGAGATTCGACGCCCGGATGGGATTTATTGGCCCGCGCGTTGGCGCACAAAAACTCGTTTACAACATCACCGCTGTGCCGCCGGGGAAACGCGCATTCCCTTTTCACAACCACCGCGTCAACGAAGAGATGGTTTTTGTCCTGCAGGGGACCGGCGAAGTCCGGATCGGCGAGAGCGTCTACCCAATCCGCCCCGGTGACGTAATCGCTCTTCCTACCGGCGGAAAAGAGAGCGCCCACCAGATCACCAACACGGGGGCCGAAGAATTGCGCTATCTCGCCGTGAGTACCAAGCTCTCGCCCGAGATCGCCGAATACCCCGACTCGGGAAAATTTGGCGTCCTGGCCGAGTTCGGTGCAGACTCCGAGGGCAAGGCGCAGCGCTTTGTCTTCGTTGGTCGCGCCGACGCATCCCTCGACTACTGGGAGGGGGAGTGACTCTTACGGCAGCAGACTGCTGCCTCCCGAACCCCTGACCCTCATGCCGACGCTCCATTACCTCGCCTATGGCTCCAACATGCACCCGCTGCGGTTACGCGAACGATGTCCAAGTGCGCTTCCCCTGGGGGTCGTGGAGCTGCCGGGCATGGTGGTGCGCGATGCAAAACGCAGCGAGGACGGTTCGGGGAAGTGCACCTTTATCAACCAGCCGGGGCATCTCGCCTTTGGCGTCCTCTATGCGATGGATGCATTGGAACAACCTCTCCTGGATCGGGCCGAAGGGCTGGGCCAGGGGTATGATGTTCGACCGTTCCGGGTTTCGCTGGCGGGAGTGGTCTATTCCCCCATCGCCTATGTGGTCCGGCCCTCCCACTTCGATTTGTCGCTGCGCCCCTACGACTGGTACCAGGCGATGGTCGTAGGCGGGGCGCGCCATATGGGTATGCCGGAAGAGTACATCGCCGAGTTGGACGCGGTTGAGGCCATTATTGACTTGGACGCAGTACGGCGAGAAAATGAACGGGCACGGCTGCGAAGGATGGGATGCCTGCGATAGCCGAAGTCCTTATCCGCCCAGGACGTGGTGCAACAGCCAGGGCTAAAGCCCAATATCTCTTTAACCTCCAGGTATGGTGACGACGATGTTCACGCTACGGAAAGTGTTGGTCGGGATTTTGTTGCTTGCTGTTTCCCCGGTAACAAGCTCATTCGCGCAACCCGCGGCAGAGGCCGATGCCGAGTCCCTGAACCGCGGCAGGTATCTGGCCAGGATCGCCGGCTGTAACGACTGCCATACGGCCGGGTACGCCCAATCCGGCGGAAATATCCCGGAAGCACAATGGTTGATGGGCGACCAACTCGGCTGGCGTGGCCCCTGGGGTACGACCTATTCCAGCAACCTGCGACTCTACATGCAGAACTTTTCCGAGGACCAATGGGTCCAGATCGCCAGGACAGCCCAATTCCGGCCGCCGATGCCTTGGTTTGCCCTCCGTGACATGACTGAGGGCGACCTGCGCGCCATCTACCGCTTCGTCCGGCAGCTTGGCGACGCTGGCGCGCCGGCACCTTCCTTCGTCCCTCCCGGGCAGGAACCGAAGGGGCCATTCGTGTTGTTTCCAGCGCCGCCATCGGCAAAATGAGGCCGGAATCAACGGCTATACCATCTCTCGCGGCATCGCAGTGGGAGTGCAACGTGCGAATCTTCGGTCTGGTTGTTAGAGGAGGGCATTCGTGCCAGGCCTGCAAACATGGAAATAGGTGGAATATTTGAAGAGGGCAATCGTGTCAGGCCTGCAAACATGGAAATAGCCGAAATTGCACGATTGCAGGCCTGACACGAAAGCTTTGCAAGTACATTGATTTGGGAATTTTTTGCCAAGCACGTGCTGCCATGACAGAAAAGTCGGCGCTGGCGGGACGGCAAGAATATGCCGTGACAGGGAAAATCAGATGCCCGACCTGTCAGCCCACACGGGCGCTGCGCGATAAAGCCACATAGGCCGGTTACTTCTACGTTAGTGAAATGACCCCCAGGATAATTGTGCATGGACGCCAACCGATATCGATATGAATCCCCTGCCGCCCCCGTGGTCTCGGCCATCGCGTTGGCTGCCGGGGCTGGGCTGACCGGGCTGGCGCTGAGACTGGAGGATGCCCCGCTCCTGGTCGAAATCCTCCTCTGGTGTTTCGCCGTTCTGATGGCCCTCGTGCTGCTCGGCACCCTGCTGCGGACTTCAGTGACCGTCAACGGGGAAGGACATTTTCGCATGACCAAAACGTTGGCGGGATTCCCGCTCGGCAAGGTTTGCCTGCACAACGGCGAGGTTCGGGCCGTAGAACTGCACCGCACCCTGACGCCGGGTCTGGAGCACGCCAACACGTTGAGCAGCAGCCCCGACAAGCCGCGCTATCGTCTGGAGATAGTTCACGGCCGGGGGAAACATCTCGTCGCGGCCTCCGCCGGCAAGGGCCTCCAGAGCGAGGCGATCCGGCTGGCCAAGGCGCTCGATTGCCCCCTGGAGAAAACGGGGGACTGGGCACGCTAGGGGAATCTCCGGAATTGCTTTTTGCGGAACCAAATTCCTCACGGTGCCAAGGGGAACCAAACATGCGATATTTCGCTCTACTGTTCGGGATTTTGCTCCTTTTCGGCCTGGGGGGCTGCTCGTCACGGCAGCTCTACGAGTCCGGCCAGAGCTGGCAACGCAACCAGTGCAACCAGATCTTCGATGCGCTGGAACGCAGCCGCTGCCTGGAGAGTACCAGCTCCTCCTTCGAAGAGTACCGCCGGGAATCCGAAGCGGTGAGGAACGCCAGGTAGGAAGCGGTGGCAATCCTCCCTCTTTGAAGAGGCAATCGTGTCAGGCCTGCAAATATGGAAATAGCTGAAATTGCACGATTGCAGGCCTGACAAGAAAACTCTGCCCTGGTTGCTGGATTTGCCGAGGAAGAGGCAATCGTGTCAGGCCTGCAAATATGGAAATAGCTGAAATTGCACGATTGCAGGCCTGACAAGAAAACTCTGCCCTGGTTGCTGGATTTGCCGAGGGGACGGCGGCGGACTGTGGTCTGTGTGTGGTCAGGGGGGGGCGGTTTGGCGTCACGGGTCTGGATTTTCCCGGCCGCGCGGCAAATGTCCTCCAATGGGATGTTCTTTGCCCCTTTGCCGCCGAAGGAAGCTGAAAAGACTAGGAAAAACAAAAAGGCCCGCCAAAGTGGCGGGCCCCTCCATGTGATTCGTCCTGAGGTGCTACTTTACTTTTTTCCCGCTAAAACTGGGTGGCATCGAAGCGTGAAGGTTTTTCCTGCCTAGATTCTAGACATCGCCAGACTCCTCCATCGCCATGCCGTCGAGCACTTCCCGCAGCCGGGCATCCAGCCAAGGCGCGTCAGGGATAATCAAAGCCAGCACGGCATCACCGGCCAGCGGCATGACCGCCTCGAAGATCCCCGAGGCGCGGAATACGTACTCGAACGGCGGGGCCTGGTAGTCGAAGTCCGGCAGGAGCTGTTCGATCGTGTCACCCTCCTCCAGGACGACGATGTGACCGTGCGCCTCGGGATCGTACGCGCCGTCGTCCCCCTCGAACGCCACCATCCGCTGAACAGCTACCGCAGGCAGCATGCTCGCAAGTTCCCGAGCTCGGGCAGCTGACTTCAATTCGATCATCAATCTTCTCCTTCCTCGCGGCCATGAAGTGACAGATGGCGCAGGTTGCGACCTTCTCGACGATGTAAGTTGCGCACCACCAGATCGGGTGCGCCGGCTTGGGCAGGCGAGCGATCACGTCGTCCTCCCTTCGTCGGCAAGAGCGTTCAGCAGGTGCTGGCGCAGGGTTGGATCAGCATCGGGGGGAACGACGACGGTCAGGCCGAACTGGTTGTTGCGTAGCAGCACGCCGACCAGCATGTCGCCGTCGCGGTAGCCTCCCTCCCACGGCAGGCGTTCGGGGGGATGGCCGAGCACGGTGTCGATGGTCTCGGGTGAGTCGCTGGCCTCGACTAGCACGACGTAGCCGTCGTCCTCGGGGGTGTAGTGGTGGGTACCAGTGGTGTGGGCAGAAAACAGGGTGGCGACGGCCCGCTCGACGGCGGTGCGAACCGGGGGTGGCAGGTCGGCCGACGTCACGTCGACCGGCGAAAGAAAGGTGCGCATCGATTCCTCCTTGGCGTAGGCGGCCTGATTGCCAAGGAGGTAGTACGAGCTTTAAAAGTCGGTTGAACTCAGTAAAAAGCCCCGAGCCGTTGGCTCGGGGCTGTGTCGTTGTTCTCTGTTTTTTCGGTGGGGTCGGTGGAGTTGTGGGGTAGGGCTACCTACCGCAAGGGTTTTCCCGTGGTTCCCGGTGTTCCCGCTGCCGCTCTCAGGGCTGAGGCTTCTGCCCCGGCATCTTCGACTTGGTGATCTCGTCGTGCTTGGCAAGCTGGATCTTCATCAACGTCGCCGGCAAACCAAGCGACAAGATGAACGCTGAGATGGCCGTCCCCAAATACACTCGCTCCATCCAGACCGCAACATCGGGAAGCACTTTTCCGACAAGGCTCGCAGCAAGAACGAGCCCCAAGGTCGCAAGGTAGAGGATGAACATCCACTTCTGGCGGACAAGCTGGTTGAAAATTTTCTTGCGGCCTTTTTCGTTGGCGCGCCAACTATGCCCGGCAAAAGCACTTGGGTCTCCCATCATCGTCATGATCGCAACGAGAAAACCAGCCAGGACAGAAAACACCGTGACGATGACATTGATCGCTAAGTCGTTATCATGAATCAGGGGCTGTCCATAGATTGCCCCAGCTGCGCCGGCAAGGATTGAAACACTGAAAAAGATGATACGCGGCCAAGCAATTTGCTCTCTGTCTGTAGCCATACGCTATTGCTCCAGCAATCCGCCATCTCGCAATTCGTAGTAGTACTGCTCCAAGGCCCGCCATGCATCACCGCAGAAAACAGACTTCCCATGTTTAGGGAGGGAGACCGTCTTTCTCAGTGTGATGTCAGCGCCATTGATTTTCTCCCCACCAAGAGTCTCGATGGTAAAGCCGTCGTCGCCATCTTCAATCATCTGACTAGCCAATGACTCAATGCTCTGCCTACCAATAGTGCTGTCTTTTCTGCGACTGTCATATTTCAGTATGACATGTGCGCTGAGGTTTTCCGCCTCTTCGAGCTCTGCGGCATCATGGTCCTCCAAAATCAGGGCCTTGATTTCGTCCATCAGCCTTCCGCCGATCTTTTTCCTTACGGTCGTTCTCTCAAGATGATCCAGAGTTGCGTCAAATAATGTCGCATTCAGGTTGATCGACCGAACCCCTTGGCTCTGGATCAGGCGGACTTTGTCAACATCGGCTTTCTTGCAAAGGCCGAATTTGGAGGCATTGGCGTCGATCTTCGCGGCCTCGATGACCTCCACCATGTAGCGCTCCGCCTTCTTCTCGTGAAGATTGGACGAACAAAGCAGCACATGATTGCCCGCGACCAAGGCCATGATATCTCCATCCATGAACTCGCACTGGTCGGGAGGAGGTGTGGTGGTGACATCAGCCGGTTGTGTGCCGGCGGTCATGGGAACAACAGAAGCATGCTCTCCAGGCGAGTACGCCGCGATGTGGAGAAAAACGCCAAGCGAAGCTTGGTTCTGATGCTTTCTGCATTCCAGAACAGGATGCCCAGGCATTACCACGCGGCGCTGTGCAACGTCAGGCAACTTGGTGTGCGCCTCTGCAAGGTACTGTTCAAGAGTCTTTGCTGTCGGAGCAAAAAACTCAGCCTTGCGGTAGCCCAATGTTTTTTTCTTTTCGTCGGACACGATAACCCCCTGTAGTTTTGTAAAACATCCAAGCTTAGGTAAAAAATTCGGACATCAAGGATTGCATCAATTCTGCTGTCCTTTTCTCGTGTTCAACATGCTGAGAACCAATCGAATGAATGGCTGAGGCTTTTTGCGCAAAGGTCTGCTGCTGGGTAAGCGGGGGAATTGGCAAGCACAATTCCTGCAAGATATCCATGTCAATTTTTTTGGTGCCGTGAGCTGACGAAGATACTTTGGACAGCAAATAACCGTGCTGGCATTGCAACGCCCACCGCAGGTACTTGCCTACGAGTTGGCTCTTCGGAACCATCGCCTTCATGTCTTGATTGATCGTAACCATTGACACATTAGAATAAATCGGCACCGTATGTGCCAGAATCATCCCTCGAACAACGATCAGGACGCTTTCAGGAGGAATTTCCTTCAGAGTGGTTTCCTCCAATGCTTTCTGCGAAATATGATCAATTGCATCGCAAATGTTGTCTGATTTCATGTCCTTGGGAGACACCCACGGGATAAGGCCATCCCAAAATTCAGGACGCTGCTTCGAAGGGGTGCCACCACTCCTGAATTCGACTACATCTCCAAGGGGCTGAGTCTCCCACCCCTTCGGATTGGTCGCCGGGTCGCCGAACATGTCGACGAACAGGGCCGGGATCAACTCCCGCGTCGTTTCCAGGGCCTGCTTCCGCAACCGCCGGATGCTGTCCGCCCGCTTCAGGATGTTTACAATGCGGCGTTGTTCGTCGAGAGGAGGCAGGGGGATACGAAACTTCTTGAGAGCACCTTTGCTAATTTCTTTGAACGTAGTACCACCGGCTTCCCGTAGCATCAGGTCTTTTTGTGTTGGGAGCCAGTAGGCCAAGAATTCCGGGAGAACCCGGTCGCCACAAATGAAGTTCGCAAATCCCTGATTGGTAGAGATTGGCTTTGTTGCAATCGCCGTAAAGCCAATTGTTGCCCTACTCGTAAGAAGAACGGAACACTCCGGCAAAAGCCTTGCACTACTCTTTTGCAAACCAAGTGGGGTTACCGTTTCCTTAGTCTGCGAAATATACAGGCCCTCAAGTGCGGTAACATCTGTGGGCGTCGCCCATAAAACATCGCCACCGAAAAATTCTGGATTTGTCCTTGTTGGCGTCCCTCCACCAACAATCTGGCAAACTTCACCCAGAAGAGCTGTCGGCCATTGACTCACGCCCGCCCCTCCTGAAGAGCATCCCGCAAACCTTCAACCTCCTCCAAAATCTCCCGCTCAATGGCGGCCATTACGTCCAACAACTCCAGCGGACTACGGTGCTCGACCTGCGCCTGCGACAGCGGCCGGTAACGGCTGGCCGACAGGTTAAAGTCGTTGGCGCGGATCGTGTCGGCAGTAGCGAACCACCATTGGTTCGCCCATACCGCCCCTTCGTCCCGGCCCTGCCACTCCTGCCAATTCAGCTCCCGCTGTTGGTAGGCCGTCACCAGCCCCGGCAGGTCGTCCTGCTCGATCGGCGCGGTGTGCTGGGCGTCGAGCTTGTAGCCGTCGTTGTCGGCGTGCAGGAACAACACCCGCCCGGTCTTGCCCCCCTTGCGGAAGACCAGCACCGACGTCTTGACCCCAGAGTAAGGCTGAAATACTCCGCCCGGAAGAGACATAACCGCCTCGACGGTGTTGTTTTCCAGCAGTTGGCGGCGCAGCTCCTTGTGCGCCCCAGTGGAACCGAACAGCACCCCCTCGGGGACAACCACGGCGCAGCGACCGTCGGCCTTGAGGCTGTCGACCATGTAGCGCAGGAATAGCAGCTCCGTAGCCGTGGTGGTGCCAACCTTGACGTCATCGACGATACGGTCCTTGTCGACCCGGCCGGAGAACGGTGGATTCGCAAGGACCACCTTGTAGCCGTCCAGGGGTAGGCCGCGCTCCTGCTTCTGCTGGGCGTCGAGGGTGGTGGTGAGCACGTTGCGACGGCGGATGTAGACCTGCGGCAAGCCGCGCAGGGTCAGGTTCATAGTGGCAAGGCGGACCATCTTCGGGTCGACGTCGTTGCCATAGAAGGTGTTGTGTGCCAGCACCTCCCACTTGGCGGCAGAGAGCATGTCCCCGGGGCCGCGCTGCACCAGCTTGCCGTCGACCTCGACCTGCTCAATGGCACCTGCCGAACTGTTCTGCAATCTCATGTGGCCGTAGGCGGCAACGAGGAAACCGGCGGTACCGGCCGCCGGGTCGTAGACCGTCTCCCCGACCTGCGGGTCAAGAATGCGGACCATGGCGCGGATGACATGACGGGGAGTGCGGAACTGGCCCAACTCGCCAGCCTGACTGATCTGCTTGAGGACATGCTCGAACAGGTCGCCCTTGGTGTCGGCGTCGGCCTGGTCAAGGCGCAGTTCATCGACCAGCCCGACCACCTGAGTCAGCACCGTCGGTTCGTCGATACCAAGTCGCGCCCCCTCCATGAAGTTGTAGGCGGAACGGTTCGCCATCTCGGCGTAGAAGGCAAAGACCTCGTCACGGACGAAGCGCACCAGCCCCTCGCCGGTCATCCCCTTGGCCCAGATCGACCAACGCAGCCGGTCGGCGGGGATGGTCTTCTGCCCCTCGACCGGGGCGTTGAGCGGATTGCGCAGAGTCCAGTTGCCAGCAAAGACGCTGGCGTACTCTTGCTTGGAGATGCGAGCCCGGGCGGCGTTGTCGCGGTCCTGCCCTTCGGAAAGATAGAAATAGAACAGGAACGCCAGCTGCTCGGCGTTGGACATGGGGTCGGGATAGCCACCGCCGTAAAGGTAGTTGCGGATCTGGTCTACCTTCTGACGAAGTTCGGGGGTCAAAGCCATGCTGGAAAACTCCTAGCGGGATTGCTGATCGTGGATGGTTTTCTCGTCGCCGTCAACATCGGCAAAGACGGCTCGGTTGAGACCATCGAGAAGGACGGCCAAGCGCTCTTTGTTGCCAAAGGTAGCCACGGCGCGTTGCAGCCCGCCGATGTGGCTGAAGGGAGGCACCATGAAGTGGTCGGCGGTGAAAACATCGAGCCGGCCGGCGTTGGCCTTCAGGTACTCGCCAACGGTGCGCAGGAAACGCAGCTGTTCCGAGTGGAACCCTCCTTGCTCTGCCAACCATGCCTCGAAACGGGCGGCAACCTGGGCCTGCGCCTGCGCGTCGGCATCGACAAAGATGAAGTTGCCGTTCTCGTCGATCGTCACCCATTCGCGGGTGTTCGGGTCAATATGGTCGTCGATGTCCAGGGTCAGCAGGTTGCGAGGGTTCGACTTGTACTTGGGTCGCCCCTCCTTGACAAGGCCCCCTTCTGCCGTCGTCTCGTCATCGTCGTGGTAGTCGGTGACACCGACAAAGTCAAACATGGTGAAGCGGCTTTTGCCGGGAGCCTTGCGCGTACCCCGACCGCGCATCTGCCGGTAGAGCACCACCGACCGGGTGAAACGGGCCATGACCAGACTGACCACCTCGGGAGCATCGAAACCGGTATCGAGCATGTTGACCGAGACCAGGATTTTCGGGAACGCCTCGCGTTTGAAACGGCGGATCTTGGTTGCGGCATCGAGAGTATCGTCCTTGCCGAAACCGGAGACCACGAAGTCGGCGTAGCGGACCTCGGGGGAAGGTTTCTCGTGGGCGAACGCCTCGTCGAACATCAACGCCAGGGTCTCGGCGTGGCGCTTGGTGACGGCAAAGACGATGGTCTTGCCCGGAACGGGGTAGCGCATCACCCCCTTTTTGTCCTGGTAGCCGTTGGCCAGCACGTCAAGAAACTCGCGGACGATGGCCCGGTTCCGCTCGGGAATGGTAAAGCGCCTCTCCAGAGCGTTAGGGTCGACCTTGACCGTATCGCCATTGGCGAACAGTTCCTCGAATTCGGCGCAGTCCTTCTTCGACATGGCTGACCAGTCAAGCTCGGACTTCTTGACCTCAATGCCGTCAGTGGCGGCAGTCCTGACCGTCTTCGCCTTGTAGATCTGGTAAGGTGCCAGATACCCCTCGTCGACCGCCTGCTTGAGGGTGTAGCGGAAGGTCGGCTTGTCGACCTCGAAGAACCGCAAGGTGTCGCGCACAAACAGGTGGTCCTCGTCGTCCCCGGTCTCGATCTCGCTGGTGAAGGGGGTGGCGGTCAGGCCGACCTGCACGCCGTCGAAGTACTTGAGGATGCCGCCCCACTTGCCGTAGATGCTGCGGTGGCACTCGTCGGTGACGATCAGGTCGAAGTAACCGGCCGAGTAGTCGCGGTAGATGTTGGTCATCGACTGCAGGGTGGTGACGGTGATCAGCTTCTCGTCCTGGAAACGCCTCCCAGTGCGCAGGACATAGCAGGGATAATCCGGGAGGTGCTCGGCGAAGGCGTCTTCGGTCTGCTTGGCGAGGGTGATCCGGTCGACCAGAAACAGCACTCGGGTAACGGCGTTGGCTTCGAAGAGGCGCTTCATGAAAGCGGCAGCGGTGCGGGTCTTGCCGGTCCCGGTGGCCATCTCGACCAGCAGTTTGCGCCGGCCGGTCGCCATCTCCTTACAGAGGGTGTCGATGCAATCCCTCTGGTAGTCGCGTTCGACGATCCTGGTGTCAATCGATTTGGTCAGGGGATCGACCCGCAGCTTGCGGCGGGCAAGGCGGCGTTCGAGGTCAACCTGGCTGAAGAAGCTGGAAACGGGGCGGGGGAAGGCTTCGGTCTCATAGTCCCAGAACAGGATTTGCTCGCCATCGGCTAGAAAGGCATAGGGCACATTGTCGAGCTGAGCGGCGTAGTTTTTAGCCTGCTTGGCTGCTGCCTGCAAAGTCTGACCGGGGCGCTTGGCCTCTATAACGGCCGCCGAGCGGCCATTGCGGTCACATAGCACGTAGTCGGCAAAGGTGCTGTCCGGCAGCTGGTACTCGTAGCGGACGCTGACGCCATCGGTCAGCTTCCAGCCGACCTCCTTGAGCTGCGCGTCAATTTCGACCCGCGCGAAGGCTTCCTTCTTTTTCCCCGGTCCCGCCATAGAATGCCCCCCAAAAGGCCCAGTAAAAACATGGAATTCCGCCCGACAAAGTAGCATTTTTTGTTGCCATAAAGAAGGGAAAAACAGGCCCCTACCCATAACGGGTAGGGGCCTGTTGGTCTTGTCTCGCATTTTTGATGGGGTCGATGGTGTGGTGGGGTAGGCCGAGAAGGTGCAAGGCTTTTCCCGCGTTCCCGACCTTCCCGCTACTATTCCTGCCGGCGCTTCAGCGTCAGGTTTGACGGGATTCGATTGCAGGGAGGCTGTTCAAACTCTTTGTCGGCCACCGGCTTGCGCTTTTCCCGTGCCAATTGGGCCTCGCGGGTGCGCTGGACCAGCATCCTCGGCGCGGGACCTGAGGAGGTGGGGCCTTGGCACGATTCCTGGTCTTTGGGCAGGTTGCAGAATTGCACCCCCCAACCAAATCGATCATGGAGAAACAACCGCCCGCCGCAGCTGTAATTCACTCCGTTGGCAAAACGCAGATCGAGGTGGATCCTGTCGCGCTTTAGAAGCTGGATCATCTCCTCCGGCATGATCTCCGGCTTCCCGGCTTTGCTCAGCTTATCCCGACGAACGATGAAGCCACATTTCTGGTGATTATGGCAGAAATAATTACCGCCAGCGGTAACGACATCACCCTCGCAGACGGGGCATTTTCCGAGCACCATTTTGAGCAGGTTCTCCCTTTCGGTTCTCCGACGGCGCAGAAATTCATTCAGCGCCTGGTGTTTGTCTTTCACAGGTTTTTCCTCCTTGTTCTGGTGAAATGCAGGCGGCCCCGGAGAATTCCGGGGCCGCCGCCGTTGATGTTAGTCGTCGAGACCGAGAGGATCACCGGCTTTAACCATCTGGCCATCCATCTCGCTGTCTTCCGCCTCCCCCAGAATCGACGTGCGGACGGTGAAGAACCGGACCCATTTGCCATCCAGCCAGGCCAGCCGCTGTTTCGCCTGCAGCCGGCTAGGCTCGTGACAGATGAGCAGACCTCGATCACGCAACTCGCGCGCGACCTCCTCGGGGTTGGCATTGCCGGTTGCGGCGATAAGCTGCTCGCGGTCGAACAAATACGCGCCGACGCGAGGATTGAAGAAGCCGCGCGCGCCACTGACATAGAAGAGGCAATCGTGTCAGGCCTGCAAATATGGAAATAGCTGAAATTGCACGTTTGCAGGCCTGACACGAAAACTCTGCCGACACGGAAACTCTGTCTAGTCTCGGCAACTCACGGCTCAAAGAATTGCGCAGCTAACCATTCTCTCAATTTGACTTAACTGTTGCACGGTATCCGTGTAAGCGTTAAAATCTATGCGGAGGGTTCGACAGGGTGATTGCATCATTTGGCGACAAGCTGACGGAAGCGCTGTATCACGGCACCAGCGACAAAGACCTTCGTCGGCTGCCGTTGGAAATCGTCAACCGCACCCTTCGCAAACTCGACATGCTCAATGCCGCCCACGATGTTCTGGATCTGCGCTCTCCCCCGGGTAATCGCCTTGAAGTGTTGCAGGGAGACCTTGCGGGACTGTTCAGTATCCGGGTCAACGACCAATGGCGGATCGTGTTTCGCTGGAAGGGCGGTAACGCCTACGAAGTGCGCCTGACCGATTATCACTAGAGGCGCCAAGGAGAGAAACCATGATCCCTGAAAACCGCATCCCGTCCCATCCCGGGAAAATCCTCAAGGAAGAGTTCCTCGACGAACTCGGCGTCAGCCAAGTTGCGTTCGCCGCGCACATCAAGGTTCCGGTTCAACGCGTCAACGAGATCGTCCGGGGCAAGCGCGGCATCACCTCGGATACCGCCTGGCTACTGGCGCAGGCTCTCGATACCACCCCCGAGTTCTGGCTCAACCTACAGGGGACTTACGACCTGGCACTGAACCGTCCGGAAAGGAGAATCGAGAAACTGCGCATGGCCAGCTGACTTTTCGGGAGAAACAAGAGGGGCAGGGTCAGGTCTCAACCTTTGACACATTCAGCTTCTTTGATAGAGGTCATTAGTGAACGAGCGGCTGGAGGCAAACCTGAGGAGTGTCAAAAGTTGAGATCTGAGACCCCTATGTGCTGATTCGGGCGGAGGATGGCATGGACAGGAATCTGGAAAAACGCAAACTGGCGCGGTCCCGAAGCGACAAGATGATCGGCGGGGTCTGCGGCGGGATTGCGGAATATTTTGGCTGGACCCCGTGGGTGGTGCGCTTCGTCTACGTCCTGGTGAGTATCCTCAGCGCCGCCTTTCCGGGCATCCTCATCTATCTGCTGCTCTGGGTGCTGATGCCGAAAGCCGAGGAGTAGCGGCGCCAGGGGAGGGGGGGCAGAATCAAGAGGCCGCCGGTCCGGAATGCTCCGGGCGGGCGGCCTGTTTCGTTCTTGGGGGGAAGGAAACGGGGCGCTGCTGGGCGGGCAGGGCTAGCGGCGGCTCCCTTTCTGCTTTTTCAGTTTGCGCTCCTCGGTGGCCGGTTCCTGCCGGCGCCCGGCCAGGGTTTTGATCGCGTACCAGTTGAGCCAGAGGACGCCGGCGACACCGAGGGCGCCGACATACTCGAGGTTGCTCTTGACGCCGGTCTGGAACAGGTCGAGGAGAAAGACGCCGTAGAAGCAGAGGGCGATCAGCTTGTTGGCCCACAGCGCCCAGCCGCCGCTCAGGCGCCAGACCGCGCTGAGGATGTAGATGTTGCCGAGGCCGTAGCCGATGGCGACGTAGCCGAAGACCCGGTCCCACTGGGGCACGCCGCTGGCGTTGAGCAGGCCGAGGGCATAGTAGACGAAGATGAAGGAGGTGACGGCGCTGAAGAGGGCCAGCCCCTTTTCGAAGGTCGTATTCGCTTTGCTCATCAGTTGGCCTCGGTCTCGGGTCAGGGCGTGGCGCCCGGGGATCGGACGGTGCCACAGTTTAGCAACCCGGTTGCCGTCGGTTCAAGCCGAATCATCCATTTATCTGCCCTTCTTCCCCCTTGCCTGATGCGGCGATCCCTTTTATAGTAGGCATTCCTATCCCTTATCCTCTCTCGCTCCCGGAGGTTGCTCGTGCTTTCCAGCAAGTATCGTATCCATGCCATGCTGATCCTGGTCGCCCTGGTGATCATCTTTTTTCCACAGTTCAGCGAGCGCCCCCCCAAGGAAAAGGCGGCGGCAGCGCGGACGGCGGCAGCGGCCTTCCTGCAGCAGGTCGACCAGGACGCCTTCGCCGCGAGCTGGCAGAACGCCGCCAGCCTGCTGAAAGAGAAGGTCACCGAGGCAGAGTGGGTCGACAAGCTCAACAAGATCCGCTCGATCGCCGGCCCGATGGTGACGCGGACCGAGGACTCGATCTCCTACAGCACCACGGCCAAGGAGAGCCCGGACGGGGAATATATCCTCCTCACCTACGACACCACCTACAAAGCCCGGGGGAAGGCCAGCGAGATCGTCACCGTGATGCTCGACAAGGACGGAACCTGGCGGGTTGCCGGCTACTTCGTCAAGTAAAGCGCTAAACCGGTTTATTCGCCTTCCGTAACGCTGAGTATAGAGTTTCCGGCACCCTCCAGGTTTTTACGGTCGAATCAAGGATACCGATGGCAGCCAGTGAACTGCAATTTCTGATGGACCTGCAGGGGCCGATGGCCGCGATCATCAATGCCAGTCACAATGGCATTATGATCCTGGACGACCGGGGCATCGTCACTTGCTATAACTTGGCTGCGTCCCGGATTTTCAACGAACCGACGGAGACGATTGTCGGCCAGCATTTTTCCCGGGTTCGACCCGAGGCCTGGCCCGACCTGAAACGCGTATTGGAGACGGGCGAGCCCCAGTTGGGCCGCAAAATCACTCTTCCCCAGGCGACGATCATCGTCAATCGCAGTCCAATCGTCCTTGCTGGAAAGATTGTTGGTGCGTTGTCGATCTTCCAGGATATCTCCGCATACGAATCCATCATCTCCAAGTTACAGGGGTATCAAACCCTGCACCGCGAGTTGGAAGCCATTTTCGAGTCTTCCGAGGATGGTCTCTATATCGCCGATGGCAAGGCGGTTACTATCCGCGTCAACAGCGCTTACGAACGAATCACCGGCCTTTCCCGGGCCAATCTGCTTGGTAGAAACATGCAAACCCTGGTCTCCGAGCAGGTCTTTGACTGTTCGGCGACGCTCGAAGTTCTGGCGAAACGCCGCCAGGTCAATATGCTCCAGCATATCCGCGGGGGCAAACAGGTGATGGTGACCGGGACACCGATCTTCAACGATGACGACGACATCGTCCTGATTGTGACCAACGTTCGGGACATCACCGAGCTGAATCATCTGCGGGCCGAACTCGATGACAGCCGGCTGCTCAGCAACCGCTACTACCAGTCGATTTTGGAACAGGAAGAGCTTGGGCAGATGCTCAAGGATATGGTGGTCAAGAGCAAGTCGATGGTTCAGGTGGTTCACCGGGCAGTTAAGGTAGCAGCTTCTGACATCTCGGTCCTCCTCAGTGGTGAATCGGGTACCGGGAAGACCATGCTGGCCAAGGCGATTCACCAGATGAGCCGGCGCAAGGATCGCCCCTTCGTGAAGATCAACTGCGGAACCATCCCGGAATCACTGATCGAAAGCGAGCTTTTCGGCTATGAGAAAGGGGCATTTACCGGGGCCCGTGGCGAGGGGAAGGCCGGCTTAATCGAGGCTGCCCATAGCGGAACCCTCTTCCTCGATGAAATTGGCGAACTTAAGCCGGATCTGCAGGTCAAGTTGCTGGAGGTGATCGAGGAGCGGACGTTTACCCGCGTCGGCGGCACCAAGCCGGTGACAGTTGATGTCAGGATCATTGCCGCGACGCACCGCGACCTTCCGGAGATGATGAAGAATCACCAGTTTCGGGAAGATCTTTTCTACCGACTCAATGTGGTTCCCATCGAGATTCCGCCGCTGCGTGCCCGGCGGGAGGATGTCCCCCCGCTGGTCCAGAAGTTTCTCGAAGAATTCAATAAGAAAAACGCCACCAACAAACGCTTGACACCGACCGTTCTCAACACCCTGCAGAGCTTCTCCTACCCGGGGAATGTCCGCCAGTTGCTCAACATTCTCGAGCAGATGGCGGTCATGTCCGAGAATGAAACGATTGGAGCGGAAGACCTGCCGCTCGAACTCGACTCCGGAATTTCGACCGACGCAGGCGGCGGTTTGCCCTTGAGTCTGAAGGATGCCCTGGACCGGCTGGAAAAGCAAATGATCCAGGAAGCCCTGAAGAATGCTCCCACTGAAATGGCAGCGGCCCGGGCTCTCGATATTCATACCACCACCCTGTGGCGCAAGGCGAGTAAGCACGGCTTGAAGTAGCATTGCATATTTGCAATGACCTTTTCATTCCCGCAATAATCCCTCCCTAGCATCCCGATAAATAAGGCCAAATCCCCACCGACACTCCCGCCTTATTCTGTGGGCTATTGCATGTTTGCAATAGTCATTTTCGCGTCAGTCAAAAAAAATATAGTTTTATATGTAAAAACAAGATGTTGCAATATTTCGAATTGGTGGCACGCTCATTGCTAAAACATTGATTGATTATTTTCAGGGGGCTCTCACCAAGGATTCGCCCCTGGCATTGTGCGAGGACCGATGCCGGCAATTTCGCCACCAACGGCCGCGCGCCCCAGTTCTCATGGAGGAAAACATGGTACAGCGAACTCACAGTGGTAAACGTCTCCTGTCTCGTTTGGCAAGCTTGCTTCTGCTTCCTGTCCTGTTCATCGGCCTTCCCGCCGCAGCGGATGCAGAAGAGGGGAGCTTCAATCTCGGGCTGGTCACCTTCCTTTCCGGCGGAGCCGCAGGGCCCTTTGGAGTGCCGGCGCGCAATGCCGCTGAACTGGTGATCGAGGCGATCAACAATGGCACTCTGCCAGCTCCCTACAACAGCAAAGGAGTCGCTGGCCTGCCGATCGACCCGACCATCATCGACGAGGCCGGTGGTGGTACCAAGCAGGTCGGAGAGTTCCGCAACCTGGTGCAGCGCAAGAATGTCGATGCGGTCATTGGTTACATCTCCAGCGGCGATTGCCTGGCGATCGCGCCAGTTGCCGAGGAACTCGGCGCCTTAACCATCTTTTTTGATTGTGGTACCCCGCGGGTTTTCGAAGAGAACGCCTACAAGTATGTCTTCCGTACCGGTCCCACCTCGACGATGGACAATGTGGCTGCCGCCCGTTACGTTCTCGATCTCAAACCCGATCTCAAGTCGGTGGCTGGTATTAACCAGAATTACGCCTGGGGCCAGGACTCCTGGAATGACTTCAAGGGCGCGCTGGAGGTTCTGAAGCTGGGCGTTGAAATCAAGACCGAGCAATTCCCGAAGATCTATGCCGGGCAGTACGGTTCGGAAATTTCCGCCCTGATGGTCAGCCATCCCCAATTCATCCATTCAAGTTTCTGGGGCGGTGATATGGAAGGGCTGGTTTTGCAGGGTGCCGCTCGTGGCCTGTTTGAAGATCACACTGGAGTCTTTACCTGTGGAGAAACGGCAATGTATCGTCTCTCTGACCAGATTGCCGAAGGGACAGTACTCGGCGGGCGTGGACCGTTCGGGGTTTTCGCTCCGAGCAATGCCCTTAATGACTGGTTTCGTACCAACTACATCGCCCGCTTCGGTACCCCACCAACCTATCCCTCCTACAAGATGGCCCAGGCCTTACTTGGGTTGAAAACCGCTGCCGACAAGGCATCTGCCGGCAAACCAGGCAAGCCGAACAAGGACCAGATTGCCGCCGCCCTGACCAATCTCGAATTCGAGGCACCGAGCGGAACGGTACGCATGGCGCTTGGCAACGGGCATCAGGCGGTTCAGGAGATGGTCTATGGCCAGTACACCAAGAAGAGTGGCAAGCCCGAAGTCTACAACGTCAAGCGGTACCCGGCCGAATGTGTCAACCCGCCTGAAGGGGTGACCAGTGCTGAATGGATTAAAACTTCGCTGAAAGCGACTCCCTGCAAATAACCCGCAGTCACCTGGAGGCGGGGGGCCGCCCGCCTCCAGGATCAAACTTCCGAGCGAGTCTTATCCATGGACACACTGCTAGTCATACTCATTGACGGTCTGGTCTACTCCTCCTGGCTTTTTATTGTCGCTGCCGGCCTGACCCTGGTTTACGGGGTCATGAAGATTTTAAACATGGCTCATGGCAGCCTCTACGCCATTGGTGCCTATACGGCAGCCTCGCTGGTCGGCTGGTACTTCAATGGCGGCCATCCCCCCTGGGGGAGCTTCGCCCTCTTTATCGGTGGCGCGGTTCTCGCCGGGATGCTGACCGGTCTGGTCGTCGAACGGGGGCTGCTGCGCTGGATGTACGGGCGCGACGAGGTCGTGATGATCCTGGTGACCTATGGTGTGCTGCTGATCCTCGAGGATGTCACCAAACTTTTCTGGGGAGTGGATGCCTATTTTGCCTATCAGCCCTACAGCCTGCTTGGCAGAATCCGCCTCAGCGGGATCTCTTTCGCTACCTATGACTTGATCCTGATCCTGGTCGCCGGTCTGGTCGGTCTGGCCCTCTGGTTCTCGCTCAACCGGACCCGGCAGGGGAAACTGTTACGGGCCGTCATTCACGATCGGGAGATCAGTCAGGCGATGGGCATCAATGTCAACCGGGTCTTCATTGTTACCTTTGTTATCGGTAGCGGTTTGGGAGCCCTCGCTGGGGGATTGACTGCGCCGGCTCTCTCGGTAGCGCCTGGAATCGGCATTGAAATCATTATTCTGGCCTTTGCGGTGGTTGTTATCGGTGGTCTTGGCAGTGTCGGCGGCGCAGCAATCGGCGCCCTGTTGGTCGGGCTTTGCCGAGCCCTGGCCGTGCATACTTTTCCACAATTCGAGTTGTTCGTTATCTACGGGGTTATGGCTGCGGTACTGGCCGTCCGCCCGCAGGGACTCTTTGTTGTTGCTGCTGCAAGGAAAATCTGATGCTGATTCCTGACAAGACCTCACGCAATCTATGGATCGCCCTGGCGGTCCTGCTGGTTCTGGCTGCCGTATTTCCCAACTGGCTCGGATTCATTACCACCGTTGCTCTGGCAAAGGGACTGGTCGTGCTCGGCCTGGTGCTTTTGATGCGCACCGGGCTGGTCTCCTTTGGCCAGGGCCTTTACTTCTGTCTCGGCGGCTATGTGGTCGGTATCGCCGGCAGCCGCTGGGCGATTACCGACGTCGCACTGCTGCTCGTTATTTCCGTGCTGGTGGCATTGTTGGTGAGCGCCTTGCTCGGATTGCTCCTCAGTCGCTATCGGGACATTTTTTTCGCCATGCTGACCATGGCTTTTTCGATGATTCTCTATGGAGTCCTGGTGAAAAGCGTAGCCCTCGGCAGCACCGATGGTTTCAATATCGAGCAGGCCAGCCTGTTCGGGTGGCACCCGGCGACCGAGAGTCTTGGCACCTGGGTCTATTTGCTGACGGTAATGCTGGCAATAGTCCTTCTGCAGATTATGCATCGCTATGTCCGCTCCCCCCTCGGTTACGCCGGGGAGGCGATCCGGGAGAATGAAATACGGGTTGAATATCTCGGCATGTCCCCCCGGCAGATCATCTATCTGAAATATGTAATTGCGGCGGTCCTGGCTGCCGTCGGCGGCGCCTTGACGGCCCTGGCCGCCGGGCATGTCGATCCGGAAATGGCTTTCTGGACAACTTCTGGCGAATTCGTCTTTATTGCCCTTCTTGGCGGCACCGCGCACGTGGCGGCACCGTTGATAGGGGCATTCATTTTTGAAATCATCCGTACCTTTGCTTTCGATCTTGCCCCCTATAGTTGGCAGATGATCCTTGGCGGGGTGTTGCTGATGATTATTTTCTTTCTGCCGAAGGGGCTCTGGTCGCTGCTGCCGGCACAAAAGTCGGGTAACCAATCATGACGGCGATTCTGGAAACCAGGGGATTGACAAAAAGCTTTGGTGCGGTGACCGCTGCCGCAAACATCAATGTGGTCATTCATGAGAGCGAAGTAGTAGGCGTCATTGGTTCGAACGGTGCGGGCAAGACGACTTTTATCAATATGGTGACTGGCTATCTGAAGCCGAGCGAAGGGGAGATTCTCTTTCGGGGTAAACGCATCAACGGCTGCTCCCCCAGGCAGGTGACGCGGACCGGGATCTGCCGGTCCTTTCAGGTTGCCCAGCTCTTCCCGGAGCTGACTGTGCTGGAAAATATGCTGATTGCCTGCCGGATGCTTTCTGGGAAACGGCTCGGCGGTTTTGCGCCGCTGAAAACGGAGGCCTCCCTGCAGTCCGCCCGGGCGGCCCTTGTCGATTATGGTATCGAGGAATACGCCGAGGCGGTTGTTGCAACCCTCCCCCAAGGGGTCCGGAAACTTCTCGATATCGCCATGGCGATGGTCGGTCGGCCGGCGCTGCTGCTGCTGGACGAACCGACCAGCGGGGTCGCCATTGATGAAAAATTCGGGCTCATGGACACCGTCATGAACGCCGTCGGCCGTTCCGGAGCGGCCAGCCTTTTTGTCGAGCATGATATGGAAATCATCAGCCGCTATGCGACCCGGGTGATTGCCTTTTATGACGGTCATGTGATTGCCGATGCGCCTACCGCTGAGGCGTTGGAGCATCCCGATGTCCGGGAATACATCATCGGTGCCGAACTTCATCGACAACCGGCGGAGAACCACCATCATGCTTAAAATCGACAAACTTAATGTCAATATCCAGAAAACCCCGATCCTTCGAGATGTGACCCTTCACCTCGGCGAGGGGAAACTGGCCGGGCTGATTGGTCGCAATGGGGCCGGCAAGACCACCCTGTTGCGCACCGCCATGGGACTGATGTCACCAGTCTCTGGTTCGATCTTCTGCGGTGGGCAAGACATGGCAAAAGTGCCGGCATACGTTCGGGTGAAAATGCACGTCGGGTACATGCCGGAAGACAGGCGGCTGATCCCGGAGTTGAGCGTTCAGGAGAACATTCTGGTTCCTGCCTGGTCAGGACGTTTGCCCGACAGCGCTGCACGACTCTCCTGGATTTACGAACTGATGCCCGAGGTCGCGGGATTCCGTTCCCGCAGGGCACTGCAATTGAGTGGCGGTCAGCAGAAACTGGTCGCCCTGGCCCGGGCGCTGATGTGTGGCACCCGACTGCTGCTCCTTGACGAGCCCTTTGAGGGGGTCGCTCCGGCCCTCTCGCGGCGCCTGGCTGAGGTTCTTCATACTCTCAAGACGGAAGGGTTGTCGGTTCTGCTGTCCGAGTCGGATTATTCGCACTCTGCCGGCCTGATCGACAAGCTCTATGTCATTGAACGGGGCCAGGTTGTCGAAAAAAAACTTTCCTGAATTTCTGCTGGCTGTCGGTTCGCGACTGCGACTGATCTGGAGATGACGCCATGAACAATTTCATTTTTCAAACTACCGCCACCATCATCAATGAGCCCGGGGTCACTTCCCGATTGGGGGAAATTGCCGCCAGCCTTGGCATGCACCGGGTACTGCTGGTCAGCGATCCCGGAATTGCCAAAATTGGGCTGCTGGAACTGGCGGAATCCGGGTTGCGCACCGGCGGTATGGAGGTAAGCGTGTTTGCCGAAGTACTGGCCGACCCCCCGGTCGATAACATCATGGCCGCCTTGAACCAGGCCAGGGAATTTAATGCCGACGGTGTAATCGGGTTCGGCGGCGGCAGCTCGATGGATGTCGCGAAGCTGATTGCTTTTTTGAGCAACTCGGAACAGGGTCTGGCCGAGATTTACGGGGTCGGAATCGCCCGGGGGAAACGGTTGCCACTGATCCTGGTGACAACGACCGCGGGGACTGGTTCGGAAGTGACGCCGATTGCCATTGTCACGACTGGAGAGAACGAAAAAAAAGGGGTGGTCTCTCCGCTTCTGCTCCCCGATATTGCCATCCTTGACGCTGAGCTGACCGTCGGACTTCCACCACGGGTCACTGCCATGACCGGAATCGATGCCATGGTACATGCCATCGAGGCCTATACGACCAGGGTTAAGAAGAACCCGATCTCGGATACCTTGGCGCGGCAGGGGCTCAAGCTGCTCTTCGAAAACATCCGGGCGGCAATCGCCAATGGGCATGACCTTGGGGCGCGCTCCAAGATGCTGGTCGGCGCCCTGCTTGCCGGGCAGGCCTTTGCCAATGCTCCGGTCGGCGCGGTTCACGCCCTTGCCTACCCGATTGGCGGGCAGTATCATGTCGCGCATGGGTTAAGCAATTCCCTGGTTCTGCCGCACGTGATGCGGTTTAACCTGCCGGTCGCCAGCAGGGAGTACGCGGAGCTGGCCCGGGAGCTGTTCAGTGATCTCGGCACCACCAGCGATCTGGCCGCAGGTGCCAGATTAATTGGTGCACTGGAGCAGTTGATGGTCGACGTCCAGTTGGAAACCCGGTTGAATCAGGTGGGAATTGGCAAAGAAGCACTGCCAGTGCTGGCCGAGGCCGCCATGCTGCAGACTCGACTTCTGGTCAATAACCCGCGAGACGTTGGATACGAGGATGCCCTGCAGATTTACCGGGATGCCTGGTAAGGAAGCGACCACTGGTCCGCAGTGGCAGGACGCTGGTACTCAGAATCTCTCACAAGGATGCGGTATGACATCGATTACGCTCAAAGAACAGGGGTTGTTCCGTCAGCAATGCTATATCGACGGCGAGTGGTTGGATGCAGACAATGGTGTCACGCTGGAGGTGACCAACCCGGCGACCAATGCCATTCTCGGCACCATCCCGAAAATGGGCGCCACCGAGACGCGGCGTGCTATTGAGGCGGCCCACCGTGCTCTCCCCGCTTGGCGGGCCAAGACCGCCCAGGAACGATCGAATATCCTGCGCAAATGGTATGAGTTGTTATTGCAGCACCAGGACGACCTGGCAGTGCTGATGACCGCCGAGCAGGGGAAGCCGCTGGCCGAATCAAGGGGCGAGATTGCTTACGCGGCCTCCTTTATCGAGTGGTTCGCCGAAGAAGGGAAGCGTGTCTACGGCGATGTCATCCCGCCGCACCAGGCCGACAAACGGATTGTAGTGCTGAAAGAACCGATCGGTGTCTGCGCCGCCATAACCCCCTGGAACTTTCCCTCGGCGATGATTACCCGCAAGGCTGGCCCGGCCCTGGCTGCCGGCTGTACCATGGTGGTCAAACCTGCTACCGCCACCCCCTACTCAGCGTTGGCCCTGGCTGAACTCGCCCGGCAGGCCGGTGTCCCGCGGGGGGTCTTCAGCGTGGTCACTGGCTCCTCGGCCGAAATCGGCGGCGAACTGACCGCCAATCCAATAGTGCGCAAGCTGACCTTCACCGGTTCCACCGAGGTTGGCAAACAGCTGATTGCGGCCTGCGCCGGTACGGTAAAGAAGGTCTCCATGGAACTGGGGGGCAACGCCCCCTTTATCGTCTTTGACGATGCCGATCTTGATGCCGCGGTGGAAGGTGCAATGGTGTCAAAATACCGCAACACAGGACAGACCTGCGTCTGCACCAACCGCTTCCTGGTTCAGGAGGGGGTCTACGACGCCTTTGCCGAAAAATTGGCGGCGGCGGTGCGGAGGATGACGGTTGGGGACGGGCTCAAAGGGGAAACCCAGCAGGGACCGCTGATCGATATGGGGGCACTGGAGACGGTAGAGAAGCACGTCGCTGATGCCGTCGCCAAGGGTGCCCGGGTGGTGACCGGCGGCAAGCGCCATGCCCTGGGTGGTAGTTTCTACGAGCCGACCGTGCTCGCCGAAGCCACCCCGGGGATGTTGATCGCCAAAGAGGAGACCTTCGGGCCGGTGGCGCCACTCTTTCGTTTTCAGACCGAAGAGGAAGCGATCCATATGGCGAATGACACCGAGTTTGGTCTTGCTTCGTATTTCTACAGCCGGGATATCGGGCGCATCTGGCGCGTTGCCGAAGCAGTTGAATACGGCATCGTCGGTGTCAACACCGGACTCATCTCTACCACCGTCGCTCCCTTTGGCGGGGTAAAGGAGTCGGGGACTGGCCGTGAGGGGTCAAAATATGGCATTGAGGATTTCCTCGAGATCAAGTACCTGTGCATGGGTGGAATCGGCAAGGTGAATTAGACGTAAGGCTTCTCTCTGCTAAAAGTGCTGGCCGGGGGATTTCCTTTGCTGCCGGCCAGGGCTCGCACTTTTGGCAAATTAACTCTAACCGGTCTGCCAAGAAGGTTGACTGCTATTCAGAATTGGCACATTAACCACGAAAAGTGGAGGACTTGCCGATGCCCTTCGTAAATATCAAAATCACCCAGGATGGTGCGACGGCTGAGCAGAAGGCCGAATTGATCCAAGGGGTTACGAAGCTCCTAGTCGATATTCTCGGAAAAAATCCTGCAACCACTGTCGTCGTTATCGAAGAGATTGCGACCGACAACTGGGGAATCGCCGGGGAGACTGTTACCGCAAGACGCTTGAAATGCCCCTAGTTCGCTTGGGCATACCCCCCCCCGGAGGACTCCAGCATGACCACAAAAAGCCCACAGCGCTCCGAATACAAAGCGTTTTTTCCCATTGCCACGCGCTGGATGGATAATGACCTGTTCGGGCATGTCAACAATGTCGTCTATTATTCGTACTTCGATACTGTGGTGAACCGATACCTGATTGAAAACGCAGGGTTCGATATTCACTCGGCCCAGGTCGTCGGTTATGTCGTCAATTCCGGGTGCAATTACCTTTCACCAGTGGGATACCCGGACGCTCTGGTTGCCGGGCTTCGTGTTGACCGGCTAGGAAACAGCTCGGTTCATTACGGGCTTGCCATATTTCGAGAGGATGAGGTGGCAGCCTCAGCCTATGGTCATTTTGTTCATGTCTTTGTCGATAGGCAAGTGAACCGTCCGGTTCCGTTGCCACCTGCCATCAGAGCAGCCCTCGAAAAAATTTCTATATGAGCGTTTGCACGGGGGGGCTGGTGGGAGATCTCTCCCACCGGCCGGCCTCGCCTCTCCCTCACAGCTTTGGTTTTCCCTTTTCGTTTCCCTCCATCCGTTCCACTCCCTGAATCTCACAGTATCTCCAAGGATGGTATTGTTGTGGCGGAGGTTCGCCATTTTCTCTCTTGTCGGGGTGAAGCGAGGCCCTGTATACTTCGATTTCTGCCGGTTTTCCGCCGGGGAAAAGTTTCTTGGAGCTTTTATGGAAAAAATTCTGATTGTCGACGACGAAGCCTTTATCCGCGAAAACCTGGAGCGGATCCTCGCCGAGGACGGCTACCGCCCGATCTCCACCGAGAGTGGCGAAGAGGCCCTGAAGCAGGTCGGCGAGGAGGAGATCGACCTGGTCCTGCTCGACCTCAACCTCGGCAGCAAGAGCGGGCTCGACGTCCTCAAGGCGCTGCGGGAGGTCGACCCGGAGGTGCTGGTGATCATCATCACCGGGTACGGCACCGTGGAGAGCGCCGTCGAGGCGCTGAAAATGGGGGCCTACGATTACATCAAGAAGCCCTTTAAGGCCGACGCCATCCGCCTCATCGTGCGTCTGGCGCTGGAGACCCAGAACCTGCGCCGCGAGGTGCGCCACTTAAAGCGGGGCGGACAGGAGAAAGGGCTCCCCGGGGCCGACATGGTCGGCGCCAGCGAGGCGCTGCTGCAGGTCTACCGCCAGGTGCGCGAGGTGGCCAAGCACGAGACGGCGACCGTCCTGATCAGCGGTGAGTCGGGGACCGGCAAGGAGCTCGTCGCCCGCGGCATCCACAACCTTTCGCCGCGCAAGGACCGCCCCTTCATCGAGATCAACTGTGGTTCGCTCCCTTTCAACCTGCTCGAGACCGAGCTCTTCGGCCACGAACGGGGGGCCTTTACCGACGCCAAGAGTCGCAAGCTCGGGCTTTTTGAAGAGGCGAACGGTGGGACCATCTTCCTCGACGAGATCGGCGAGATGGACATGAACCTGCAGGTCAAGCTGCTGCGGGTACTCGAGGATCGCAAGATCCGGCGCCTGGGCGGGGCGCGCAGTATCGATATCGACGTGCGGGTGGTCGCCGCCACCAACCGCAACCTGAAGAGAGCGATCGAGGAGAAGACCTTCCGCGAAGACCTCTACTACCGCCTCAATGTCTTCCCAATCCATGTCCCGCCGCTGCGGGAGCGGCGCGACGACATCCCGCCACTCCTCGACTATTTCCTCAAGCGTTTCAGCCGCGACTTCAACAAGCGCATCCGCGAGGTCTCCCGCGACGCCCTCGACCTGCTGCTGCGCTACCACTGGCCCGGCAACGTGCGCGAGTTGCGCAACGTGGTGGAGCGCATCTGCATCATGACCAACGAGGAGGTGATCCGCCCCGAGCTTCTGCCGGGGGAGATCTTCGGCAGCACCCCACAGAAAAGCTCGCCCTTTGCCTACGAGATTCCGCCGGAAGGGATTCTCCTCGAGGAGATGATCGGCGAGATCGAAAAGGAGCTGATCGGCAAGGCGCTGAAGATCACCGGCGGCAATATCGCCAAGACCGCACGCCTGCTCAACGTGCCCCGCGGGACGCTACGCTACAAGGTGGAAAAGTACGGCCTGGAGGGGAATAATTAGCATTCAACCCCTTCGTTGCTACACCGGTGGCGGTCCATTCCTGGCGGGGTGGGCCGCCATCGGTGTTTGCGGTAAAAGCATGATCCTCCGCCGGAATCGGCCGAAATTGGCCAGTCGACCCTCGGGCTGAGTGCATTCAAAGGGATGGATCGTGACCGAATTGGTCGATAACGGGATTTTGAATTTCCCGGATAACCGTTCGATAATGCGCCGCTGTCTGTCGCACTCGGATCACGGCGGATAATTTTCGTTGGCGGTTGGCACCGCCGTTGCTATTTCCGGAATGCGGTTTTAAAACTCTCCGACGGGTCTTCCCGCCGGGCAACCGGGAGGAGTGCAACGACGATGTTGATGACGATGTGGAACCGTCTCTGGTACTGGCACGACGAAACCAGGGGGCTGCTCCTCTTCAGCCCCCTGGCCCTGCTGAAGGGGATCGGGCGCAGGAATCTCCAGTTCAAGTCCCGGCAGGAAGGGCACGAAGAGGAGATCGACCAGGCCGACGAAATGGACGAAGCACCGGCGGAGCACATCCAGCGGATCAGTACCGGTCCCGGCGGGGTCCAGGAGGAAGAGCCGCGCGCCTACACCGGCCGCCAGAAAATCGGCCTCTGGCTTGGTCCGCTCCTCTTCCTGGCCATGCTGCTGCTGCCGACCCCGGCCGGAATGACTGTCGAGGGGCAACGCATGGCAGCGGTCGCCCTGCTGATGGCGACCTGGTGGATGTGCGAGTCGATGCCGATTCCGGCGACCAGCCTGCTGCCGATCGCGCTCTTCCAGCTGCTCGGCATCACCAGCACCCAGCAGGCGACCGCCCCCTACGCCAATCACCTGATCTTCCTCTTCATGGGCGGCTTCATTATTGCCCTGGCGATGCAGCGCTGGGAACTGCACCGGCGCATCGCCATGAATATCGTCAAGGTAGTCGGCTTTTCGCCGGGGCGGCTGATCTTCGGCTTCATGGCGGCGACCGCGGTCCTCTCCGCCTTCGTCTCCAACACCGCCACCGCGGTGATGATGATGCCGATCGGCCTGGCGATCATCAACCATGTCATCGAGGAGGGGAAGAAGGAAGGGCTCGACCGCGAGATCGATTTTTCGCCCGAGAAGTTCGCTTTTGGCCTCAACCTGATGCTCGGCATTGCCTACGCCGCCTCCATCGGCGGCGTCGCGACCCTGATCGGCACTCCCCCCAACACCGTTCTCGCCGGTTACCTGCAGAAGACCTACGGCTACGAGATCACCTTCGCCCGCTGGCTGCTGGTCGGTGTCCCGCTGGTGCTGATTCTCCTCCCGCTCTGCTGGTTGTGGCTGACCCGGGTCGCCAACCCGATGAAGCTGAAGAAGGTTCCCGGCGGCCGCGAGCTGATTGCTGCCGAGCTCAAGGCGATGGGAAGGATGGGCCCGGGTGAGCGCTGGACCGCCCTAATTTTTGGTCTGACCGCGCTGGCCTGGATTTTCCGCGGTCAGCTCAGCTTCCTCTTCCCCAATCCGAAGCTCGTTACCGACGCCGCCATTGGCATGACTGGTGCCCTGCTCCTCTTTTTGATCCCGGTGAACCTGAAAAAGAACCAGTTCGTCATGGACTGGCACTGGGCGGCAAAAATGCCCTGGGGGGTACTGATCCTCTTCGGGGGCGGCCTGGCGCTGGCCGGCGGCTTCAAGGAGACCCGGCTGGCGGAATGGATCGGCGGCCAGGTCAGCCTGTTGGAACATGCGCCGGTGCTGGTGCTGGTGATCGCGGTGACCACCCTGATCATCTTTCTCACCGAGCTGACCTCCAACACCGCCACCGCGGCGATGGTGATGCCGATCCTCTCGGCGGTCGCCATCGGCCTCGGCCAGAACCCGCTGCTGCTGGTCGTCCCGGCGGCGATTGCCGCCTCCTGCGCCTTCATGCTGCCGGTGGCGACGCCCCCCAACGCCATCGTCTTCGGCTCCGGCTACGTCACCATCCCGCAGATGGTCAAGAGCGGTTTCGGCCTGAATATCATCGGCGTCATCCTCACCGTGGCCCTGACCTATGCCCTGGTGATCCCGGTTTTTGACGTCGTCCTCGACTTACTGCCGGCCTGGGCGACCCTTCCCCGCTAGCCGGCGCCCGATTCCTCCTAGCGCCTGCTTCCCCGGCAGGCTTTTCGCCCCGTTCCGGCCTCCCCGGGAACGGGGCATTTTTTTCGTGGTTTTTTACCGGGAATCATTCTTCGCTGCCATCCTGTCCGCCGGTTACTGTCAACGTTGCCTTTTGCCGGCGGGAGGTGGTAAAAGAGGTGACCTGGAGGTGCCATGGAACGAGCAATGCAACGGCAGCGGATCACCATCGAGGGGATCGTCCAGGGGGTGGGGTTCCGCCCCTTTGTCTTTCAGATCGCCCGCAAGTGGGGGATCAGCGGCTGGGTCCGCAATGACAGCCGCGGCGTGACGGTAGAGGCGGAAGGCCCCCTGCCCAAGCTCGCCGGGTTTCTCTGGAGCCTGCGTTCGGATATTCCTCCTCTTGCCGCGATCAGCCGCTTCGAACTGGCGGAGATTCCCGCCACCGGGGAGCGCGGTTTCGCCATTCTCGCCAGCGCCGCTGGTGCCGACCTGGGGGCCCAGATTGCGCCGGACAGTACGGTCTGTCCCGACTGCCTCGCCGAGCTGCTCGACCCCGCCGACCGCCGCTACCGCTATCCCTTTATCAACTGCACCAACTGCGGACCGCGCTACAGCATCGTCACCGGCGTCCCCTACGATCGTCCCCGCACTACCATGGCCGCCTTCACCATGTGTCGCGACTGCCGCGCTGAGTACGACGATCCGGCCTCGCGGCGCTTCCACGCCCAGCCCAACGCCTGCCCGGAGTGCGGCCCCCGGCTGCAACTGCTCGATACTTCCGGGAACCGGCTGACGGGCGACCCGCTGGCGATGACGGTGGAGCTGCTGCGTGCCGGGCGGATCGTCGCTATCAAGGGGCTCGGCGGCTACCATCTCGCCGTCGATGCCGGTAACGACGGGGCGGTGGCCGCACTGCGCCGCCGCAAGGCGCGGGACGAAAAGCCCTTCGCCCTGATGTCGGCCAGCAGCAGCGCGGTGCTGGATTATGCCGAAGCGGACGATGCCGAGCTGCGGCTCCTCGCTGGACCGGAGCGGCCGATCGTCCTGCTGCGCCAGAAGCCGGGGCATGATATTGCCCCGCAGGTGGCGCCGCACAACCGCTACTTCGGGGTCATGCTCGCCTACACCCCGCTCCACCACCTGCTCCTCGCATCCTTCCCGGCGCTGGTGATGACGAGCGCCAACCGCAGCGACGAGCCGATCGTCTATCGTGACGGTGAAGCTGGCGAACGGCTCGAAACGATCGCCGATGCCATCCTCGGCCACGATCGGGAGATCGAGACCCGCTGCGATGATTCGATCGCCCGCATCATGGCCGGGCAGGCGGTGCTGCTGCGCCGCTCCCGGGGCTACGTGCCGCGCAGCATCTTTCTCCCACGGTCGCAGCCCCCTCTGCTCGCTCTCGGCGCCGAGCTGAAGAGTACGATCTGTCTCACCCAGGAGGATCGCGCCTTTCTCAGCCAGCATATCGGTGACCTGCAGCATGAGGAGGTGCAGGATTCCTTTGCCGCCACCATCGATCACCTGCAGCAGATGCTCGGGGTCACGCCGCAGCTCGTCGCCCACGACCTCCACCCGGACTACTGGTCGACGCGCTTCGCCGAGGCGCAACCGCTGCCGCGGCTGGCGGTGCAGCACCATCATGCCCATCTCGTCAGCTGCCTGGCCGAACATGGGGTCGAAGAGGAGACGATCGGGGTGATCTTTGACGGCATCGGTTACGGCAGCGATGGCCGTATCTGGGGCGGGGAGTTTCTGGTTGGCAATGCGGAGGGATTCCGCCGCGTCGGGCACTTTCGCGAGCTGGCGATGCCCGGCGGCGATGCGGCCACCCGCGAGCCGCTGCGGATGGCTCTCAGCCTCCTCTATCAGGCCTACGGCCGAGAACTGCCGGACCTGCCGCTGCTGAAGCGGATTCCTGCGGCTGAGTTACCCCTGTATCTGCAGATGATCGAGCAGGGACTCAACGCGCCGCTGACCTCGAGCTGCGGCCGCCTCTTCGATGGCGTCGCGGCGCTCGCCGGGATTCGCGACCGGGTCAGCTACGAGGGGCAGGCGGCGCTGGAACTGGAGATGGCTGCCGTTCCCGGCGCGGTCGAGGGGTATCCCTATGACGTGCGGGAAGAGGAGGGGAGGCTGATCTTCGATCCGGCTGCTCTGACCCGGGGGATCGTCGCCGATCTGCAGGCCGGGGTCGCGGCCGGAGTTATCAGCAGCCGCTTTCACACCACCCTCGCCTGGATGGTGGCGGAAGTCTGCGCCCTGCTCCGCAATGCCAGCGGCCTGGAACGGGTCGCCCTCTCCGGCGGGGTGTTCCAGAACCGGCTGCTGACCGAAACCCTCGTCCCCCTGTTGCGGCGAGCCGGCTTCAATGTTCTCTGCCATCGCCTGGTACCGCCCAACGACGGTGGTCTGGCCCTCGGCCAGGCGGTGATAGCCGGGGCGCACCTGCGTCGATTGGCCCCCTGAACAGGCCGCCGCCGGCGCTTGCACGAGAGCGGGAGGATGGCTCCGCGGTGGCGACGACCTGGCGACAGGCGTCGAGAAAGCTGCCGAGTTCCTGATAGGCGCACTCGTCATCGATGCCGGCCGCTTCGAGTTCGGCGACCCGGTCGACCACCAGGGCTTCGATGGCAGCGTAGAGGCGCCGGCGGGTAGGGGATGACCGGTCCGGCAGCAGGGCGGCGAGGTCGTTGAGCAGCGCCGGCAGCTGGCGCGAAGGTTCAGCGGCCGGGTCCGGCCAGGTCGGCGCGGCCAAGCGACAGTAGCGGCTCATCGCCGGCTCCGCCGGGCGTGACGGGCGTGCTGCACGGCCCGGCGCCGCAACTGGTACTGGAGAAAACAGCCGACCTGCACCAGCAGCGCCAGGCCGAGGAGCAGGCCGAGGCCGACGGCCCAGAAGCGATGGTCGGCGGAAAGGTTGCTGGCGGCCTCGACGGGACTGGCGGCCAGGAGCAGAAGCAGAAGCAAAAGCGGATTCAGGCGTTGCATGACGGTACCTCCTTAGAAGTCTGGTGCAGGGAAAAGCCCCTGCAGACGTCGTGGAGGCTAGACCTTCCCTCATCCGGCGGGTAGCGGAGTTTTCGCATGAACGATGACTCATCAAGGCGGCAGTCTCCTGTGGGTCGGCACAGCTGTGGCGCCGTATTTGCCAACGCCTGATCGATTTTTCCTTTGTCATTGCAAGGGATTTAAGTTAATAATAGAGACGCCTGGCCTGCTTTCCCAACCTCTGGCACCACCCCCCCTCCGGTGCCATTGGTCGATTGTAGGCCAGGCACTTTTCCTGCCGGAGAAGGTCTGATGGTGGGACCGGCGCCGAGGGGCGATGATAACGAGGTCACTGAAGGGGATCGACATCCATGAAATGGACGACGCGACTGCTGCTGGGAGGTCTCTGCCTGCTGCTGTTGGTTCTGCCGGACGTGGCAAGGGCGGCGAGCAAGGGCTATTATGAGAACGGCAACCTGAAGTGGGAATATATCTATTCCGGCGGTGAGTTGACCGAGGCCCGCTTTTACAATGAGGACGGGCAACTGAAGTCGGTCAATGTCTACCAGGGTGGCGAATTGACCGAGGCCCACGGCTACGAGCCGGGCGGCAAGCGCAAGTGGCAGACCCTCTACCAGGGTGGCAAGATGGTCACCGGTCGTGAGTACTACGACAGTGGTGAAATCGAAAAGGAATATGCCTACCAGGGGGACAAGGTCAACGGCAGCTACAAGAAGTTCGACAAGAGCGGCCAGTTGCGGGAGGAGTTCACCTACAAGGATGGCGTCCTCGATGGCCCGGGAAAAACCTGGTACGAAACCGGGGAACTGAAGAGCGAGTTCAATTATCGCAACGGCGAACTCGACGGCCCCTTCAAGCAGTATTTCGCCAATGGCAAGGTGCAGGGGGAGTTTCTCTACAAGAACGGCATCCTGCAGTAGCCGCTGGACGATAAGGCAAAACTTCCAACGACAGCGGGCCCGGTGCGATTACCGGGCCCGCTGTCCTTTTTTCGGCCGGAGAGGGTCAGTGCCCGAGGACCGACGCCAGGGCGAGGATGCTTTCGTCGATCGGCCGGCGCCCGGCGGTGGCGACCGTCTCGAGGTCGCTGGTCGTCAATTTGCCGCAGGAGAGACCGATCATCTTGCCCGCTGCCCCGTCCAGGAGGAGCTCGACCGCGGCAACCCCGAAACGCGCGGCAAGGAGCCGGTCGAAGACGCTCGGCGCGCCGCCGCGCTGATAATGGCCCAGGACCATGATGCGCGTTTCAAAACCGATGCTGTCCTTGATCAAATCGGCGATCTCCTGGGCCCGGCCGGCCCCCTCGGCGACCATCAGCAGTGAGTTGTCGCGCCCTTCGGTAAAGCGCTGGCGCAGGACGCGGCAGATCTGTTCGAGGTCGAAGGGAACTTCGGGGATCAGGGCAAATTCGGCGCCGCAGGCAATCGCCGAGGTGACGGCCAGATAACCGCAGTTGCGGCCCATGGTTTCGACGACGAAGGTGCGGTCGTGGGACGACGCGGTGTCCTTGAGGCAGTCGACGGCATGGATAATGTTGTTGAGCGCGGTATCGACCCCGAGGGACATGTCGGTAAAAGGGAGGTCGTTGTCAATGGAGGCCGGAACCCCGATGACCGGTACGCCGAGGCGATGCAGGGCGAGGGCGCCGCGCAGGGAGCCATCGCCGCCGATCACCACGACCCCTTCGATTCCGGCCGTGGCCAGGTTGGCGACCGCCCGCTGCTGTCCCGCAGGTTCCAGCATTTCGCGGCAGCGCGCGCTCTGCAGGAAGGTGCCCCCCCGTTGCAGCATGCCACTCACCGACCGGGTGGTCAGGCGCTCCCACTGCCCCTCGATCAGTCCCTTGTACCCCTTGTGAATACCAATGACTTCCACCCCATGGACCAGGGCGCCGCGCACGACGCCACGGATGGCGGCGTTCATGCCCGAACAATCGCCACCACTGGTCAATACCGCCAGACGTTTCATTGCTTCCCTCTTTTCGGGTGACCCTGCCGTGGCAGGCTGAAAATCTGGGTGAGTTAACCACTTGCAGCGCTGCTTGTCAAAGGGTATCCACGCTTGCTTCGGCCCGGGCGGCTGTTAAGCTTGGAGCACCGCGAGCGCCCGGAGATTTGCCCGCGCCGGCGGCCGGAAGGAGTCGATGATGGAGGGATTCGCCCCGGAACCCGAGCAGTTCCCGGTCTATCCGATGCGGGAGCAGGTGAGCTTTCCGCACATGGTCTTTCCCCTCTTTGTCGGCCGGGAGGAGATGGCGCTGCTCGATGCGGCCCTGCGCGCCGACCATCTGCTCGTTATCGTCACCTGCTTCAGCACCAGGCTTCCCTGCGCCTGGCACGACCTCGCCCCCATCGGTACCCTCTGCCGGATCAACCGGATTTTCCGCCTCCAGGATGGCAGCTGCAAGGCGACGGTGGAGGGGGGGCAGCGGATTCGCCTGCGCGAGTGTTGCCAGCACTCTCCCTTCTTCGTCGCCCGCTGTGAACCGATCGTGGAAGAGCGGCAGCCGGGGCTGGTGGCCGAGGCCCTGGTCCAGAGCGTTCACGCCCTGCTCAAAATCGCCCTGGCCAGTGGCCGCCCCCTCCCCGGCGATGTCCTGAAGATGATTGACCAGGTCGAAGATCCGGGGCGCCTGGCCGACCTGGTGGCGGTCTACCTCAACCCCGGCTTGCGGGAAGCGCAGCGGATTCTCGAGATTCTCGCCCCCCTGGAGCGCCTCAAGGAGGTCTATCTCCTCCTCACCGCCGAGGTTCAGAAGCTCCAGGTCCAGGGGGAAATCCAGGCCGGGGTCAGCAAGCGGGTCGGCCGCTCGCAGAAGGAATACCTGCTGCGCGAACAGATGCGGCAGATCCAGGAGGAACTCGGCGATGACGACCCCCGGCAGTCGGAACTGCAGGAGCTGCGGCGCCGCATCGAAGCATGCAACCTGCCCGATGCAGCGCAGCGGGTTGCCCTGCGGGAATTGAGCCGGCTGGAGCATATCAACCCCGGTTCGCCCGAATATACCGTCGCCCGCACCTACCTCGAAACCCTCAGCAACGTCCCCTGGCAGACCGGCAGCGACGACCAGCTCGATGTCGCCCACGCCCAGCAGGTCCTCGATGCCGACCACTTCGGGCTCACCGAGGTCAAGGAACGCATCCTCGAATACCTGGCGGTGCGCAGCCTGCGCCCCACCAGCCACGGCCCGATCCTCTGTTTCGTCGGCCCCCCGGGGGTCGGCAAGACCTCGCTGGGGCGTTCCATCGCCCGGGCCCTGGGGCGCCAATTTATCCGCATCTCCCTCGGCGGCATGAAGGATGAGGCGGAGATCCGCGGTCACCGGCGCACCTATATTGGCGCGCTGCCGGGGCGGATCATCCAGGAGATCTGCCGGGCCGAGGTCAACAACCCGGTCTTCATGCTCGACGAGGTCGACAAGATCGGCCAGGATTTTCGGGGCGACCCGGCGTCGGCGCTGCTCGAGGTCCTGGACCCGGAGCAGAACGATTCCTTCACCGACCACTACCTCGACATCCCCTTCGACCTGTCGCGGGTGATGTTCATTACCACCGCCAATCTGCTCGAACCGATTCCCCACGCCCTGCGCGACCGGATGGAGGTGATCCACCTCTCCGGGTATGCCGACCGCGATAAGCTGGAGATCGCCTTTCGCTACCTGATTCCGAAACAGTGCGAGGAGAATGGCCTGGCCGGGCACGATCTCGAGTTCTCCCGCGCGGCGGTCGCCAAGCTGATCCAGGACTACACCCGCGAGGCCGGGGTGCGCGGTCTGGAACGGCAGCTGGCGGCCATCTGCCGCAAGCTCGCCCGGCAGCTGGCCCAGGGGGAGAGCGCTCCGCACCGGATCGAAGCGGCCGATGTCGAGGAGCGGCTCGGAGCGCGCAAATTTTTTACCGATGCCGCCGCCGGGGAGGATCGGGTCGGTGTGGTGACCGGCCTCGCCTGGACCGAGGCCGGCGGCGACATCATCTTCGTCGAGGCGACGCGCATGGCCGGGAAGAAGGATCTGCAATTGACCGGCAGCCTCGGCGAGGTGATGCAGGAGTCGGCGCGCACCGCGCTCTCCTTTATCCGTTCCCGGGCCGCTGACTTTGCGATCGATCCCTCCATATTCGAGCGCAGCGACCTCCATATCCACGTCCCCGCGGGGGCCATCCCCAAGGATGGCCCTTCGGCCGGGATCACCATTGCCGTTGCCCTGATCTCGCTCCTGAGCGGACGCCCGGCCCGGCGCAGCGTGGCGATGACCGGCGAACTGACCCTCACCGGGCGGCTGCTGCCGGTCGGCGGGGTCCGGGAGAAGGTCCTCGCGGCCCACCGCGCCGGGGTGAAAACGGTGCTCCTCCCGGCGCTCAACCGCGAGAACCTCGCCGACCTCGAGCCCGAGCTGCTGACCGAAATCCGGGTCGTAACGGTCGCCTCCCTGGAGGAGGTGGTCGAATGGAGCCTCCTCCCCGCCCCCGCGGCGGCGAGCCGCCCCTTTGCGCCCGCCAGCGGCTCTTTTGCGGCCGGTTGACGCGAAGAGGACTCGACCCCGGCCAGGCGACCGGTGTATAATCCAGCAACCTGCGGGTCCTGCACGGTCCGCCCACCCTATCCGGAGAGATGCCGTGAATCCCCATTTTCGTCGCTTTTTGCTGGCCGCCTGTTGCGGCCTGCTCGTTTTTGTCAGCGCGGCCGGCGCCCAGACCCTGAGCGACAAGGTCCGCCAGGCGACCCTCGACAACGGTCTCAAGCTGCTCGTGGTCGAACGCCATGATGCCCCGACCTTTACCGCTTATCTCACCCTCGGCGTCGGCGCTGTCGACGAGACGAGCGCCACCCGGGGGGTCGCCCATCTGCTTGAGCATATGCTCTTCAAGGGGACCAAACGCATCGGTACCCGCGACTGGCAGCAGGAAGCGCCGCTGCTGGAGAAGATCGAGGAAGTCGGCAGCCGCATCGACGCCCTCAAGGACGACCCCCAGGTCAACGCGGTCGAACTCGCCCGGCTGCGCGCGACCCTCGCCACCCTCCAGGCCGAGCACCGCCAGTACGTGGTCAAGGACGAGTTCTCGCGCATCTATGCCGAGAACGGCGGGGTCGGCTACAACGCCTTTACCAGCAAGGATATGACCACCTACCTGGTCTCGCTGCCGGCCAACAAGCTCGAGCTGTGGGCGGCGCTGGAGTCGGATCGCATGCAGAACGCAGTGCTGCGCGAATTCTACACCGAGCGCGAGGTGATCAAGGAGGAGCGCCGCCGCTCCTACGAAGCGAGCCCCGGCGGCATGCTCTACGAACGGCTGATCGCCAATGCCTTCACGGTGCACCCCTATCGGAATCCGATCATCGGCTGGGAGTCGGACATCGATCATTTGACCCTGGCGGAAACCCGGCAGTTCCTGCATGCCTACTACGCGCCGACCAACGCGGTGATCACCCTGGTCGGGGATATCGACTTCGACCAGGCCAGGGCCCTGGTCGAGCGCTACTTCGGCGGCATTCCGGCTGGAACCGAGGTAGCGCCGGTGACCGCCATCGAGCCGCCGCAGGGGGGGGAGAAACGGCTGCGGGTCGAATTCGACGCCGAGCCGCAACTGGCGATCGCCTTTCACAAGCCGACCCTGCCGGACAAGGCCGATTACCTTTTCGACCTCATCGACCAGATTCTGGCCCAGGGGCGCACCTCCCGCCTCTATCGCGCCCTGGTCGTCGAGCAGCAGCTGGCGACCTCGGTTTCGACCTATGGCGCTCCCGGGTCGCGCTATTCGAACCTCTTCGTCATCAGCGCCGTCCCGCGCTATCCCCACACTGCCGCGGAGGTCGAGGCCGCCATCTATCATGAACTGGAGCGCCTTGCCAGCGAGCCGGTCAGTGCCGATGAGCTGGAGCGGGCCCGCACCCGCCTGCAGACCGACCGGCTGCGCTACCTGAAGGGGAATGAAGGCCTGGCCCGGATGCTCAGCTATTACCAGGTCGTCGCCGGCGACTGGCGCTACCTGGTCGATTACGATGCGATCGTCGCCGGCCTCGACGCCGAGCAGGTGCGCCAGGCGGTTGCCACCTACCTGGTACCGGCGAACCGGACTGTGGCGATCCTCGACAAGGACGGGGGGCTGCAATGAAATACGTCTCCGTGACCACGCTCCTCGCCTGCTGGCTGCTGCTCAGTCTGGTCGCCTGTACCCCCGTGCCGCCGCCGGGGGATGTAACCAGCCTCCATTACCCGCCGCTGGTGTTCCAGGTGCCGGAAGTGGAGAAGCTGACCCTTCCCGGCGGCATCCGCCTCTATCTCAAGGAAGACCACGAACTGCCGCTGGTCGAGGTCACGGCCATGGTCGGCGCCGGCGACATCGGCGATCCGGCCGACCGCACCGGCCAGGGGGGGCTCTTTGCGGCCCTGCTCCGCACTGGCGGCGCCGGGGAACGCGGGCCACAGGCCTTTGATGACGAACTGGAACGCCTCGCTGCCGATCTCAGCGTCGAGATCGGGACCTACGCCACCACTTGCGATCTTTCCCTGCGCAGCAAGGATCTCGATTCCGGGCTGCAACTGCTGGCCGATCTGCTGCGGCGGCCACGCTTTGACGGCGAGCGGCTGGAACTGGCCCGGCGCCAGGCCATCGAAGGGGTGCGGCGGCAGGACGACCTGCCGGCGGCGATCGCCCAGCGCACCCTGATGCAGGCCCTCTACGGCGACCACCCGCTGGGGCGGACGCCGACGGTGGTGACCCTGTCGGCGGTCAGCAGGTCCGATCTACAGGCCTTTCACCAGCGCTTCTTTACGCCGGACAACCTCTGGTTGGCGATCACCGGCGATTTTCAGCGCGACGCGCTGCTGGCCAGTCTGGAACAAGTCTTTGGCGACTGGCAGGCCGGACCGGCGCCCCGCCAGGAGATCCCGGCCCTGCCGGCGGCCGCGCCCCCCGCTCTCTGGCTGGCGACCAAGCCGGTGCCGCAGACGACGATCCTTGCCGGCGAGGTCGGCATCGACAAGGACGCTCCCGATCTCCAGGCGGTGCGGGTGATGAACTGGATTCTCGGCGGCGGCGGCTTTAATTCCCGCCTGATGCGCGAGGTCCGTTCCAATCGGGGACTCGCCTACTCGGTCTATTCCTATTTCCAGGTCGGGCGCCGGCTCCCCGGGCCCTTCATCGCCGGTACCGAGACCAAGAGCGCCACCACCCTCGCGGTGATCGGGCTGTTCCGCGCCGAGATGGAACGGATGCGCCAGGAACCGGTGACCGCGGCGGAACTGGCACTAGCCAAGGAGAGCCTGATCAACTCCTTCGTCTTTGCCTTCACCGACAGCCACGAAGTGGTCAGCCAGCAGCTGCGCCTCGATTTTTACGGTTACCCCGCCGACTACCTGCAGGGCTACCGGGACCGACTCGCTGCAGTGACGGCGGCCGACGTGCAGCAGGCGGCCCAGGCCCATCTGCACCCGGACCGGCAGGCGCTGGTGGTGGTCGGTGACCCGGCCGCCTTTGACGGCGACCCGGGCGGCCTCGGCCTGCCGGTAACGCCGGTCCTTCCCGCCGCGGCGGACAGCCCGACGGCCAAAAATGGGCCGGAAGTCAAAGAGACCGGGCGCTGATGGATCTCCTCCTGAGTTTCGCGATCCAGCTCTTCATCGTTGTCGACCCGATCGCCGGCTTGCCGGTCTTCCTGGCGATCACGCCGCGCAACAGCGCGCAGGAGCGGCAGGCCATGGCGCGCCGCGGCTGCCTGGTGGCGTTCTTGCTGGTCGTCTTTTTCCTCCTCGGCGGCCCGATTCTCCTCGCCTACCTGGGGATTTCGACCGCCGCGGTGCAGATTGCCGGGGGATTGCTCCTCTTCGCCATTGCCCTGGAAATGCTCTATGGCCGACCGACCGGGACCGGGACGACCCGGCGCGAGGAGCGCCTGGCCGAAGCCAAGGCCGACATCTCGATCACGCCGCTGGCGATCCCGCTCCTCGCCGGCCCCGGCGCCATTGCCAACTGCCTGATCTTTGCCGGCCGCGCTGCGGGGGGAGGGGATTACCTCCAGCTCCTGGCCGCGGCAGCTGCCGTTTTCGTCGTCACTTACCTTCTGCTGGCACGGGCGAATCTCCTCGCCGGCTGGCTCGGCCGCCTCGGGACCGCGATCACCACCCGGGTGATGGGGCTGATCCTCGCCTTTCTCGCCGTACAATATGTCATCGACGGCCTGCATGCTGCTCTGGAAGGGTGAAAGAATGGACCTCGGCCAGTTTGATCAGCTCCTGACCGACTATCGCCAGCTGGTGAACCGGATCGACCGCCATGCCGCAGCCGTGGCTTCGGCCTGTGGCGACCAGCTCGCCTGTCACCCCGGTTGTGCCGGCTGCTGCCGGCAGATCACCGTCTCTGCCATCGAGGCGCTCGCCCTCTGGCGTGCCCTGCAGGATCTTCCGCCCGCTGCGGCCGCCGCGCTGCGGGCGGCGGCGGTTGCCGCCGAGGCGAGTGAGGAATGCCCGCTCCTGGAAGGGGGACTCTGTCGCCTCTATGCGGCGCGGCCGCTGATCTGCCGCACCCACGGGTTGCCGCTGCTGGTCGAAGATGAGGCCGGCCGCCGGGTCGATTTCTGCCCGCTCAACTTTACCGCCGGCGGGACCCTGCCCGGAGCCCTGGTCCTCGACCTGGAACGGCTCAACACCCTGCTGGCCCTGCTCAATCGCCAGTTTCTCGAAGTGCTGGCGTCCAAACAGATCGAACTCCCGGACCGGCTCAGCCTGGGCGTCGCGCTCTCCCTGCAACTGTGAAAAATCATTGCGATACAG
>NZ_BAAHXR010000005.1:0-199013 GCF_054658035.1 Desulfuromonas carbonis
AGCAGTGTCCGGTTAGGTTTATGCAATCCGACTGATTGGGTAGAAATAACTGAAAAATCGAGTAGTTATGCGATTTTTCAGTTGACAAACCGTTGGGAGGTCGCGCGGATTTTTCGTAAATACCTGCTTTTAAAGGATTTACGAAAATGCCATTGCTTGCCCGCGTTCACCGTGCCCGGCTCAATGCCCGGTCCCTGACCAGAATGTTGACGCCGCTTACGGCCTCTGTCGACGATGCTCCCGCTCTTGAGGCCCGAGGAAACAGACCCTTGCAGATGACGTTCGAGGATCAGATAAAAATCCTGATCTACTATCACCTCGAAGAACACACTTCGGGGCGGCATCTGCTGCAGGTTCTTGCCCAGCAGGATTTCGCCGCAACACACATCGCGCCACCCCACGGCATCCAGAAAAGCGCCTTCTTCGAGGCCATCAACTCGCGGGGTTTGGAACAGGCGGCCCATGTCTATGAGCACCTTCAAAGACAGGCCACGGCCAAACTCCCTATAGCCAAGGAGATCGACGGCCTGGGGGAGCTGATCGCGGTCGACGGTTCCCTGATTGATGCCACACTCTCCATGATCTGGGCCGACTACCGAGACGAAGTCAAAAAAGCCAAGGTGCACCTGGGCTTCAATATTGGCCAGAGCATTCCGCACAAAATGGTCCTGACCGATGGCAAAGCCGATGAACGGCAACAGGCTGAGCGTCTTGTTGCTCCTGGCCAGACGGGGGTCTACGATCGCGGCTATCAGTGCTACAAGAACTTTGACGACTGGCAGGAGCAAAAGCGCCATTTCGTCTGTCGCATCAAGGCCTCTTCCCGCAAGACAGTGCTGCGAGAGAATCCTGTCGGTCCCGACAGTCACGTCTTTTACGATGCCGTGGTGTTGCTCGGCACCAAGGACATCAACCAGACCGCGCGGGAAGTCCGCGTGGTCGGTTACAGGGCCGACGGCAAAACCTACTGGGTGGCCACTGACCGCTTTGACTTGAGCGCCGAGCAGATCGCCCTGATTTACAAGCTGCGCTGGACGATCGAGTCCTTTTTCGGGTGGTGGAAGCGCCACCTCAAGGTTTACCACCTCATCGCGCGCAGCCCCTACGGCTTGCTGATGCAGATTCTCTCTGGATTGATTACCTATCTGCTGCTGGCCATGTATTGCCATGAGGAGCATGGTGAGAGGGTCAGCATCCGGCGGGTGCGCGAGTTCCGCAACAAAATCCGAAACGAAGCCGCCGAAGATGCGGTGGCTGACGGCTTAACGTCTCCCGGCTTCATTGATTGGGGATTAAGCGCTTGTGCAACTTCTTAACCGGACACTGCTGATGAGAAGTCGTTCTATGTCGAATATGTTTGAACAATCCATTTCTATCCAGGGGCCCCCGACGCTTGTATGGGGGGGGGCAGAGGGGACGTCCCTTTTTATTTTTCTAATTGAGGTGCGCATTGATCGGAATTTCGCGGGGACAGGCCCGGAACTCCTCTTCCGTAACAGATAGTTGCAACCATATTTTGTCACACAGAATCAAGGTCTCATGCCGAACCTCCTTCCCAAGCTCTTCCGCCTTAAAATCGACCGCTTCCATAGCGCCGTCCCGCACAAACCCCTTCTGAGTCCGGGGGATACCTCACTTAATTACGACGGTTGCGCTCCCTGGTAAATGACCGGCTGTGATGACAGCGGCCTCTGGTCCCTCCGCGTTGAATACACCAACCTCGTCACCACCACTTCGTCAAAGCCGGGGGGGGCAGAGGGGACGTCCCTTTTTATTTTTCTAATTGAGGTGCGCATTGATCGGAATTTCGCGGGGACAGGCCCGGAACTCCTCTTCCGTAACAGATAGTTGCAACCATATTTTGTCACACAGAATCAAGGTCTCATGCCGAACCTCCTTCCCAAGCTCTTCCGCCTTAAAATCGACCGCTTCCATAGCGCCGTCCCGCACAAACCCCTTCTGAGTTCGGGGGAAGCCTCACTTAATTTCGACGGCTGCGCTCACGGGTAAATGACCGGCTGTGATGACAGCGACCTCTGGTCCCTCCGCGTTGAATACACCAACCTCGTCACCACCACTTCGTCAAAGCCGGAGAATCTACTCATCTGCTCGCCCGCGCGAAAGACAGAAAGATCACCCTCCCCAGGAATGAAGTTTCCCGCTGGCATTTCAGGTGGTTGGCTGATATAGTCAATTTCCATGGAGACGCGCACCGAGGAATGGCTCCGCCAGTCGGATTATGATCTTGAGACCGCCGAAATCATGTACCAAAGCGGGCGGCAGATCTATGCCGTCTTCATGTGCCATCTGGCCATCGAAAAAGCCCTCAAGGGCCTCCTCTACGATCGACTCCGCGAGATTCCGCCGAAGAGCCACAGCTTGGTGCTGCTGATGACGAAGCTGGAGGAACGGCCTCCCGAATATCTGGGCAAAGTGATCGTCAAGCTCAGCGAAGCAAGCATACCAACCCGGTATCCTGATGATCTTGCCAAAGTGCAGCGGGATTATTCAGCCGACGTGGTTCGAGAGCTCCTGGATCGCAGCAGGGAGGTAGTCGTATGGATAAAAAAGCAGTTGTCACCATAGTTGAGCAGTTCACCCGTGAACTGCAGGCACGCGGCATCCAGCCGCAGCAGGTGATTCTCTACGGCTCCCAAGCTGCCGGCACGGCAACCGAGGCCAGCGATATCGATGTGGTGGTCGTATCGGAGAGCTTTGCCGGGAAGAGTTACTGGGAGCGAATCGAAATCCTGACCGATGCCATCTATGCGGTCTATGCACCGATCGAAGCGGTCGCCATGACGCCGAAGGAGTGGCAGGCGGGTGATTCCATGATCGTCGATTTCGCCGGCAAAGGGGAGGTTCTGTATGCCGCGTAAAGAACCCCCAGCGGGACGTTCCTGATGTGTCACAGGGGTTTGCGAGATGGTATAAGGACATGTCTGTAGGGCTTGGAAAGTTGGAAAATTCTGCTGAGTTTAAAACCTTCCAGGCCCTACTGCCCCCCTGACCCTATTTCCCCATTCTTTGGAATTATCTGCTTAAATTTCCGACAATTTTGGTTATAGTTGAATCATGCCCTGGCACTCGTCGCCGGTGCCGGGGCTTTTTTCATACTCAGATGCACGATTTCGCCGCGGAGGGAGAAAGGTCACACCCCATGGCGCAAATCCTCCACCTGCACTGCCGATACTGCGGCGAGCGGTTAAAGAACCGCTCCCAACCCTACTGTCCCGCCTGCAACCTCTACCTCTGCTACCGGGCCATGCCGATTCTGCTTGGCATGGTGCTGACCGGCCACCTCGCCCCCGACCTGGCCAACGTCGCCTGGGCCCTGGAGAAAATCCCCTCGGGCTACGACGACGACAACGCCCTGATCATGGAATAGACCAGTGGCTATCGGGTGCCCCATTTAAAGGCGCCGGTCAATAGGATAAAAATTTTTCTGGCTTGGAAAGTTGGAAAGTCCTCGTATTTTTCTAATATTCAAAGACCCGACTGCCCTACCTTTGATCGCAGGAACGGCTTGTCCTGGATGCGGAGGTCAATTGGGTCGTACCTTGAAGATTTGAAGATCATCAGGAAGTTCACCTTCAAGGCTTTGACCCAACTGCCCACGGAAGCTTGCGTGTTTCCCCGCCCCCATCCCGGGCAAGCTCAGGGAAGTGTTGGCGGAGGGGTGAGCGGGGGATCATCGAGGAAGCTCTTCAGGGCCTCATAACCGGGCCGGTTCATCTCGTGCAGGACAATCAGGCTGGCGTTGGCCGCCGCTTTGACCGCCATCGGCACGCCGCCGCCGTATTCGCCGCAGTGGCCGCCGAGCAGCAGGCGCTTAACCGGCGTCTGGTGATGGGCGACCCCGGCGCGGATGTTGCGGCCGGTCGGTTTGACACCGGAAAAACTGCCGCGGGCGTTGCCGGTGTAGCGCCAGTAGGTGATCGGCGTGGCCAGCTCCATCACCTCGATATGTTGCCGCAAACCCGGGGCGAAGGCGGCTTCGACCCGTTCAAGCAAGGTGGCGGCAAATTCCTGCTTGAGTGCCCGGTAGGCCGGGCCACGGACCAGCCCTGGTTCCGTTCGCCAGAAATTCTCGTAACCAAAATCGGCACTGCAGTGAATGGTCAGGGTCCCTTTCCCCGGCGGCGCCAGGGAGGGGTCGCGATGGGAGGGGGCAAGGACGACGAGGCTGCAGCGCTGCGGGTCGCCGCTGTTATGCTCGGCCCGCGTCGCATCGCTGCGCATCAGATGCAGGGCCTCTTCGCCGAAACCGAGTGCCGCCGGAGGGCAATCGAGGCCAAGAAAAATGCTGAAGCTGGAGGGGTAGAGGTCGGCCTGCTGCAACGCCTGCTGCAACCGTTGGGGAATCGTCCCTTCCGGCAGCATCCGCTGGTAAAGATGGAGGCTGTCGCAGGCGGCGATGACGTAACGGGCTTTCACTGCCATGCCATCGGCAAGACGCACCCCCGCCGCTGCACCCTGGTCATCGAGCAGAACCTTCTCCACCCTGCGATTGAGCAGCACTTCCGATCCCGCCCCCTCGATCCGCTCGCACAGCCAGGTGGCAATCGCCTGGCTCCCTCCCGGCGGACAGCCCTGGAAGTTGCCGGAAAAAGCCCAGCCAATCGAAACCATCACCGCCATGAGCGAATCATGGCCGGCGAACAGGTCGGCGCCGCCGCTGGCTCCGAAGTAACGCTGCAGCCCCTTTTCGACCGGGGTGCGCAGGTAGCGCAGGATGGGGAGAGACCAGCCGAGCATCTGCAGCCCCCGCAGCGCCCGGTCGACGCCGCTCAGGGTGGCGCCGCCGACGGTGCGGGTGTCGAGCCGTTCCAGACGGCGGCCGAGGCGTTCGCCATCCCGGAACAGGGCACGGATACCACGCTCCGCGCCGGGAAAATCGCGCACCAGCTCGCCGCAGAGCTGGCGCGGATCGCTGGTCAGAAGATAGTCGAAGTGGTCGCTCTTGAAGCGCTGGATACGGTGCAGAGGGGGACACTCGGGGGGGGATGCGCCGAGATGACCGAAGATGGTGCGGACAAAGCCGTTGGGACCGCACTGGTTGAGCCATTCGATGGAACTGCTGAAACGGAAGCCGCGGCGGTCAAAGCCGGCGAGGTAGCCGCCGACCTGGGACTCTGCTTCGAAAACGACCACCCGCAGACCGCTGCGGGCGAGCAGGGCCGCGGCCGTCAATCCACCGACACCGGCGCCGATTACGGCGACATCCATCTTTTCCGGCAGCGGGTCCGTCGATCCTGACATGGCGGCACCTTGGGCTCTGAGGTGATATTTTTACCCGGCAACAGTAGTGGCGGGCGGGGGTAGTTGTCAATCGAATCCGGCACCACCGGCAAGTTCCGGTGCGACTTCTTCCTTCTTGAACTGCCGAGAGCAGCTGTCTATACTCGGATAACCGGCCGCCGGCCGCGCTTTCATCCCGGGAGGAACCGTGCCGATCCCCACCCCGAGCCAGCAAGTGACCGACAAGGAGCGCGACATCACGCGCCTGAGCGCCTTTGTCGAACCGCTCTTCCATGAAATGGGCAAGCAGATCGTCGGCCAGCGCGAGCTGGTCGAGGCCTTGCTGATCGGCCTGCTCAGCTCCGGCCATGTTCTCATCGAGGGTCTTCCCGGCCTCGCCAAGACCCGCACCGTAAAGACCCTGGCCAGCGCCCTCGCCCTCGATTCCGGGCGCATCCAGTTCACTCCCGATCTCCTCCCGTCGGACCTGCTCGGGGCGCCCGTTTACCATCCCGGCAGTGGCGCTTTCAGCGTGCGCCGCGGTCCGATTTTCACCCACCTCCTCCTCGCCGACGAAATCAACCGTGCCCCGGCCAAGGTCCAGTCGGCGCTGCTGGAGGCGATGGAAGAGCAGCAGGTGACTATCGGCGACGAATCGCTCCCCCTCCCCGAGCCGTTCCTGGTTCTCGCGACCCAGAACCCTCTCGACCACGAAGGAACCTACCCCCTCCCCGAGGCGCAGCTCGACCGCTTCATGCTCAAGGCCCTGGTCGGCTACCCGAGCCGCCGCGAAGAGGAAGAGATCCTCGCCACCATCGAGGAGGCGTCCTGCCGCCCGGTGCTGCCGGTCCTCGCCGCGGCCGAGCTGGCGGCGGCCCGTGCGGCAGTACGTGAGATCTTCCTGGCGCCTTCGCTGCGAGGTTACATTCTCGACCTGGTCGCCGCGACCCGGAACCCGGCCACCAGCGGCCTCGCCGAACTGGCGCCGTTCCTCGAGCATGGCGTCTCTCCCCGCGGCGCCATTTTCCTCGCCCGCGCGGCCCGCGCTCACGCTTTTCTCGCGCACCGTTCCTATGTCGTTCCCGACGATATCCTGAAGGTCCTGCCGCTGGTCTTCCGCCATCGCCTGGTGCTCTCCTTCCAGGCCGTCGCCGAAGGGGTCGATGCCGACCAGCTGCTGGAACGGGTCGCCTGCCACATCCCGCCGCCCTGAGGTTCGATGACCACTCCCGCCGATCTGCGCGCCCTGGTCCGGCGCCTGGAGCTGCACTCCCGCCGCCTGCTCGACACGCCGCTGGCCGGTGATTATCGCAGCCGGATGCGCGGCCGCGGGATGGAATTCGCCGCTCTGCGCCCCTACGAGGCCGGCGACGACCCGCGCGCCATCGACCCCTTCGCCTCGGCCCGCAGCGGTCGTTTGCACGTCCGCCTGCAGCAGGAAGAGCGGGCACGGGAAATTGTGCTGCTGGCCGACCTCTCCCAATCCTGTACTCCCGCCAAACGGGAGCTGTTGACCGAAACCGTGGCCCTGCTCGGAGCGGTCGCCGTCAACCACCGGGACCGGGTCGGTTTGATCGCCTTCTCCGACCGCATCGAACTGCTGGTTCCAGCTAGCGGCGGCTGGCCGCACCTGCGCCGGCTGCTCGCTGAGCTGCTCGCCTGCCGACCAGCCGGGAGCGGCACCGACCTCGCCCTCCCCTTTGCCACCGCCGCCCGGCTGCAACGGCGTAGCAGCCTCTGTTTCGTTCTCTCCGACTTCCACGCCCCCTGGCCAGCCACGGCCATCGACCGTTGCCACCTCCGTCACGACCTTTTGGCCCTGGTCCTGCGCGACCCCCGCGAGCGCGACTGGCCGGCGGGTGGCATACTCCGGGTCGGTGACGCCGAAGCGGGCCGGCACGGGCTGCTCGACCTGCACAGTCGCCAGCGCCGGGGCATCGTCACTGCCTGGCAGGAATGCGACCGCACCCTGGCGGCCCGATTCAGCCAGCGTGCCATCGACCATGTTTTTCTGCAGAGCGGCACCCCCCCATTGGCGGCCCTGCGCGAGCTCTTCCAGCGCCGGAGGCGAACATGAAGCGGTTCTGCCTCCTCGGTCTTGGCTGGCTCCTCCTCACCGCGGCAGGACCTACTCCGCAACTCAATCCACCCCGGCCCCGGCTCGGTGAGCCCTTCGTCGCCAGCTACCCTCTCCCGGAACCGGGTCTGAGGCTGACGGGGCTACCGGCGCTCCCCCCCCTCGAACTCCTCGCCCCGCCCCACACCAAGGATGGCGAACTGCGCCTCTACCTGGTGGCGATGCGACCCGGCCCGGTGCGAATTCCCACGCTGCTGCTCGAAAGTCAAACCGGCACCCGGGTCGAGACAGCAGCCGTCGAACTCCAGGTCGCCAGCGGCCTGGCCAGCGACAGCGCGATCGCGCCTTTCAAATCCTTGCCCTCCCCGCCGCCAGCCCCGGCAAGTCGCTGGTGGCCCCTGTGCTTCCTGCTCCTCCTCGCCGGTAGCCTGGCGCTGCCGCTCCTGCGCCGGCGGTTGCGGCGCCCGCAAACCGGGCCCCCCGGCGATGCCGAGGAGCTGCTTCTCACCCGGCTGCAGCGGCAACTCGAGGCTGCGCCCGGCGAGGAGGACCCGGCCTGGCGGCAATTGCACGAGGAACTGCTACGGTTGCGTTTTGCCCCAGGTCCCCGTCCGCCGCAAGCGGTCGCGCACCTCGCCGAAAAAATAGCGCTGCAGACCGGGGGGGCAGCGCCATGAATTTCGCTTTCGAACAACCGGCCTTGCTCTGGGCCCTCCCCCTCGCCCTGCTGCCGCTCCTGCCGCGCCGGGTGCGGACCGTGCCGATCTCCACGCTGGATCACCTGGCCGCCGCCGGCCGCAGCTGGCGGACCCGGCTGGCGGCGCTGGAACCGGTGGTGGCGCTGGCAACTCTGCTGCTGCTCATCCTCGCCCTTGCCGGGCCGGTTGCGTTCACGGAGAACCAGCGGGTGATCCGCCGCGGCATCGACCTGATGCTCGTCCTCGACATTTCGGCGAGCATGGGGGCCGCCGACATCCCGCCGGACCGGCTCAGCGTCGCCCGCGCTGCCGCCGCCGAATTCATCGCCGGCAGAAGCAACGACCGGGTCGGCGTCGTCCTCTTCGCCGGCATCCCCTACCTGCTGGCACCGCCGACCCTGGAGCGGGCGCCGCTGTTGGCTCGTCTCGCCGCCATCGAGCCCGATCGCCAGGGGAGCGGCACCGCCGTTGGCGACGCCCTCGCCGCTGCGGCGGCACGGCTGGCCGGCTCGGATGCGGCCAGCCGCGCCGTGATCCTGCTGACCGACGGCAGCAACAACCGCGGCCACCTGACCCCCGTGGCGGCGGCCCGGGCCGCGGCGGCCCTCGGCATCCGCATCTACAGCATCGGCTACGGAACCAGCAGCGGCGCCCCCGTCCCCCTCGCCAGTCCGGCCCCGCTGTTGCGGGAGAGCCTTCATCCCGAACCGCTGCGCGAGATTGCCCGCCTTACCGGCGGCCGTTATTTCCCGGCGAGCGACGCGTCGACGCTGCGGGAAGTCTACCGCCAGATCGACGCCCTCGAGACCAGCCCGCTGGAGACCAGGGTAGAACGGCGCGCCACCCCCCTGGCGCCGGCGCTGGCCCTTGCCGCCGCCCTGCTGCTGGGGCTCGAACTCCTCCTCTGGCGCTGCTGGCTGCGGAGGGTGCCATGACAGGGCTGCTGCTCCTTCTGATTGCGGCCCTGCTGCTGTTGGCGGAACGACGCAGTCGCCGGCTGCTGCGCTATTGCCGGTTGCAACCCCGTACCCTGCCACGGCTGGCCGGGGATGCCTGCGCCCTGGTCGCTCTCGGTCTGCTCCTGTTCAGCAGCAGCAAGGTTCCGCAGGGGGAAACAAGAACTGCCGATCTGGCGATCGCCATCGCGGTCGATGTCTCGGCCAGCATGACCGCCACCGATCTCCTCCCCTCGCGCCTCGACCGGGCCCGGGCCGAGATCGCGGCCCTGCTGACGGCCCTTCCCGGCGCACGCTTCGCCCTGCTCCCCTTTGCCGGCGAAGCGGTCCTGCAGGTGCCACTGACCAGCGATACCCGCGCCCTCGGCTTCTTCCTTTCGGGGCTGGACAGCAGCACCGTCAGCGCTCCCGGATCGGCGCCCCAGGAAGCTCTGCTAGCAGCCCGCCAGGCCCTGGCCGATGCCGGCGGCGTTCGGGCGATCGTTCTCTTCAGCGACTTCGAGCGCACTCACCCCGAGCCGCCCCCTCCCCTGCCCCGGGACCTCCCTGTCTACCTGGTCCCCCTCGCGACGACGACCGGCGCCACCGTTCCCGGGCACAGCTTGCGCGGAAAACCGGCCACCAGTCGCCTCGATCGACCGGGTCTGGTCGAATTTGCCCGGGATTGCGCCGCCAGCATTGTCGAGTTGCCCGGGACCGGCCTGGCCGCGGAGGGTCTGGCCGCCCGCCTGCGACCATTGGGGTCATCCCCGGGCTCCGCCCCCCCGGTCCCCTGGCTGGTTCTCGCCCTGGCGTTGCTGCTGGCCCGCCAGCTTCCCGGTCTCCCGGGCTGGCGACCGCAAGCTGCCGCCGGCCTCCTCGCCCTGCTGGTTTTCGCCGCCTGCTCCCCGGCCCAGGAAGAACCACCGGGTCGCGACGATTTTTCCCGCGGCGTGAGCGCGGCCGCCGCCAGGGACTATCCGGGGGCGGCTGCAGCCTTTGCCGCCGCTGCAGCGAGCCTGGAGGGAGAGGAGCGGGGAATCGCTCTCTATAACAGCGGCAGTGCACTGCTGCAGGGCGGTCAGGCGCCGGCGGCGCTCCCGCTCCTGGAGGAGGCGCTGCTCCTCCTCCCCGGCGACGCCGAGGTCCGTCGCAACTTCGCCCTGGCGCTGCGGGAGGCCGGCGACCAGGCCGGCGCCGGGGTCGGCGAGGAAATGCCATCCCGCCCCGACCATGGCGCTGACGGTTTTTCTGCCGAGCAGGCCCTGCAACTGCTGGAAGCGGTCCGCCCCGCCCCCGGGGCGCCGCCGACCGCCACCGGCAGGGTCTTCGAACGCCGCCCGGAAAAGGACTGGTGATGGCGCGCCTGCTCTTTTGCCTGTTGCTCCTGGTCCTTGGTGCGGCTCCGGTTCCCGGGAGTGCGAGCACCGAATCCCCCCGGGTCCGCTTGCTCGCCTCCAATCCGCTCCCCTATCTCGGTGAGGAGCTGATCCTGACCCTGGAGTTTGCGTACCAGCAGCGCCCCCCGGGAAACCTCACGCTGGTCTGGCCACTCCTCGACCGCTTTGCCATCGAAGAGCTCCCGCCTAGCCGGCCGCGACGGGTCGCGGTGGCGGGAGAAGCCGCCGAAATCATCGAAAGCCAGCGCCTGCTGCTGCGTCCCCTGGCTGCGGGACCGGTGCTGCTGCAAGGGGGCGGGGTACGTCTGGCGGATGGCCGCCTGCTGGCCGCCCCGGACCTCCCCTTGCGGGTCCGCCCCCTCCCCGGCGCCGGTCGCCCACCCGGCTTCCGAAGCCCCCCCGGTGCGATCGACCTTACCCTCGAAGCGGCCGGCGCCGGGCTGCGCGAAATCAGCATCTCGCTGCGGGGGAACGCCTGGCTGCAGGGGTTCGCGGTGCCGACCGCCACTCCGCCCCGGGGCGGACGGTTGATCCCCCTCGGCGAGGAAATGGCCGGGGTCCCGGGGGGACCGCGGAGCCGCACCTTCCGCTACCTTTACGATCCGGGCGCCGATCCCCGGGCCCTGCCCTCGGTCGACCTGACCATTTTCGACCCCGGCCACAGCCAATACCGGCAACTGCACGCCGGCCGCCAAAATAGCGGAAGGAGCTTCCCCGTTATTCCTGTCGCCCTCAGCCTCCTGATCCTCTTCGGCCTGGCCCGTCACCAGCTGCGCCGCCGCCGCAGCCTCGCGACCCTGTTGCGCCAGCTCCTCGGTCGCTCACCGCAAGGACTGACCAGCGCAAGGATCCGGCAGGAGCTGGCCGCCCGCGGCGCGGCTCCGGCAACGGTCGCGCTGTGGGAAGCCTGGCGCAGGGCCGAGGACGAGGAGCGCTTTGCACCAACCCCGTGCGGCGACAAGGCACGGCGCCTTAGGTTGCGCTCCCTTCTGCGCCGGGCGCTCGCAAATGACATTGACAAACGCCGGGGGTTCCCTTACCTTCAACAGGTTCGAAACCGTGAAATTCCCACCCAAGAGGTCATGCGCTGATGTCGTTGCCACGCCTTTCGCTCCTGCTGTTGCTCCTCTTTCTCGCCGCCTGCAGTTCGACCATCGTTCCGCCACCCAAGTCTGCCGCCACCTATTTCCAGGAGGGGGAGAACTACTTCGACAAGGGACTCTATGACGAAGCGGTTACGGCCTGGGAAAAAGTCCGTGACAGCTACTATTCCCCGGAACTCAATGTGCTGGCCGAGATGAAAATCGCCGAGGCCTACTACCTCGGCGAACGCTACGTCGAGGCGGCGACCGCCTACGAGGATTTTCTCAAGCAGCACCCGGACCATGAACGGACCGAGGAAGCCATCTACCGGCTCGGCATGTCCTACTATCACCAGATTCTCTCCGCCGATCGCGATCAGACGGCAACCCGTAATGCCCTGGTGACCTTCGAAACCTTCCTCAAGCGCTTCCCCAAATCGAACCGCAGCGAGGAGGTCGCCGTCTTTGCCAGCCGCTGCCGTGACCGCCTCGCCGAACACGAGCTCTACGTCGGGCGGTTTTACCTGCGCACCGGTCATCCGGAGGCGACCATCGGCAGACTGCAAGCCCTGCTCAAGGATTACCCCAACTTCATCGGCCGCGACTCGGCCTGGTTTTTTCTCGGCAAGGCCTACCTGGAGACTGGCAAGCGGGACCAGGCGGTCATCGCATTCAATACCCTTTACCGCGATTTTCCGGAGAGCGAATATATCCTTCAGGCGCAGAAATACGTGGAAAAGAAATTCTGAGAAACTTCCAACCAGGAGCTTGCGGCGGCCCCTGAATGGAACCCAAATTTCCGAAATTTTTCTTTTGTTTTCAAATATTTGCTACTCTTGTGGGCCACCCTGCCCGGCACCCTTTTTTGCTTGACTTGATGTTTACGGCATTATATAAAAGTCGTCACTGTTATAACGGAATTCTATTCAACCAGACGAGGACTTCCCTTTCCCCACCCGTTCTCGTTTGCCACAATCCACAGAGGGCAAAACTTTCCATTGAATTAAAGTGACTTACAGCAAAACAAGGTTCAGCTGAAAAGTGCTTGACCTTGTTTTACTTTTTTACCCCCCGTTTCGGGACGCACCCATTTCGTGCGCCACCGACATATTACAGTAGGAGGAGAGAGATGGCCGATTACGGTACCCTGAAAGATCGCGTTCGCTGCAAGTCCCTGCTCAACAAGGTGATGACCCCCGAGGAGACGGTCCCCTTCTTCAAGTCCGGCATGAACCTCGGCTGGTCCGGCTTCACCCCCGCCGGGTACCCCAAGGTGGTGCCCATCGCCCTGGCCGACCACGTCGAGAAGAACAACCTGCAGGGGAAGATGAAGTTCAATCTCTTCATCGGCGCCTCGGTTGGCGCCGAGACCGAAGACCGCTGGGCAACCCTCGACATGATCGACCGCCGCTGGCCCTACCAGACCGGCAAGAACATCGCCAAGGGGATCAACGAGGGGCGCATCCGCATGGGTGACAAGCACCTCTCCCTCTTTGCCCAGGATCTCGGCTACGGCTTCTACACCAAGGACTCCCCTACCGGAAAGCTCGACCTCGCCATCATCGAAGTCTCGGCGATCACCGAAGACGGCGGCCTGGTGCCGACCAGCTCCTGCGGCGTCATTCCGGAAATCCTGATGGTCTGCGACAAGGTCATCGTCGAGGTCAACACCGGACAGCCCTCCTTCGAAGGGATCCATGACCTGGTTTCCTGCAACAACCCGCCGAATCGCCAGATCCTCGGCATCACCAAGGCCGGCGAGCGCATCGGCTCCACCTCGATCCCCTGCGACCCGAGCAAGATCATCGCCGTCGTCGAATCGAAGCTGCGCGACAAGGGGCGCGCCTTCACCGACATGGATGCGACCTCGGAAGCGATCGCCGCCAACATCATCGACTTCTTCTCCAACGAAGTGAAGGCCGGGCGCCTGCCGAAAAACCTGCTGCCGCTGCAGTCGGGCGTCGGCTCCATCGCCAACGCCGTCGTCGGCGGCCTCGCCAAGGGTCCCTTCTACAACCTCAGCGTCTACACCGAGGTGCTGCAGGACACCATGCTCGACCTCTTCGACTCCGGTCGTCTCGACAGCGCTTCCTCCTGCTCCCTCTCCCTCTCCGAGAACCCGGGCTTTCCGCGCTTCTTCGAGAACTGGGACAAGTACTTCAGCAAGATCACCCTGCGCCCCCTGTCGATCTCCAACGCGCCGGAGCCGATCCGCCGTCTCGGGTGTATCGCCATGAACACCCCGGTCGAGATCGACATGTACGCCCACGCCAACTCGACCCTGGTCGGCGGCACCCGCATGATCAACGGCCTCGGCGGTTCGGGCGACTTTTTGCGCAACGGCTTCCTGAAGATCATGCACACCCCGTCGAGCCGTCCGAGCAAAACCGACCCGACCGGCATCTCCTGCGTCGTGCCGCACTGCTCGCACATCGACCATACCGAGCATGACCTCGACTGCGTCGTCACAGAGCAGGGTCTCGCCGATTGCCGCGGTCTGGCACCGAAGGATCGCGCCAAGCTGATCATCGAGAAGTGCGCGCACCCGGACTACAAGGACCAGCTCAACGAGTACCTGGCGATTGCCAGCAAGGATTGCCTCTCCCGTGGCGTCGGCCACGAGCCGCAGCTGTGGGACCGCGCCTTCAAGATGCACCTCAATCTCGAGCGCAACGGCACCATGAAGCTGAAAAACTGGGACGTCAAAGTCGATCTCTGCGAATAGTTCGACTGCACCACTTCATCATCCAGACAAAATACCCCCCGGGAAACCGGGGGGTATTTTGTCTGGATTTCAAATCAGAGCGGACCGGGTTTCTCCTTGACTCCAATCCGCTTTCGTCCTTAAATAGCCACTTGTAACGGCGTGGTGTTGTTCACGCTGAGCAGAGCCAACCCAAGGGAACCCGGAGGTCAGGCACCCCACAACGACCCAACCGGAGGGGACTGCACAAGAGAGGAGATGCCCCAGCCAGGAAGGACGCGGGCAGGCCCATGGAGGTGGGGCGCACATTCAAACGGCCGGAGCAGTGTTTTTTTTGCTAGGGCACCCCAATTCTGTTCTTGCTTCCACGATCACTCACCCGCCGCGACCCTGCATCCGAAACAGCTTCACGACCGCCATCCACCCGCCACCTACATTAGATGAGAATGAACGCCTTAAAGCATTTGACATTGCTGTTTGTTGAAGACCAGAATTTGCTGCGCCATGCCCTGGCAGACCTTCTGGCGCCCCATTTCGGCAAGCTGCTTCTGGCGGCTAACGGCCGCGAGGCCCTGGAGATTTTTCAGCGGGAAAACCCGGACCTGGTGCTGACCGACATCATCATGCCGGAAATGGATGGCATCACGCTGACCGAAGAACTCAGCCAACTCAGTCCTGAAACCCCCGTCATTTTCTACAGCGCCTTCTCCGATGTTCCTAATCTGCTGCGCGGGATCGAACTGGGCGTGGCAGGCTTTGTACCCAAACCCTGCGATGACGAAAAGCTGCTGACCACCCTTCAAAAAGCAGCCCTGCCAATACTGCAGAAACGGCAGCTGTCCGAACTCAAAGAAGATTTGCAGCTGTCGCTAGAACAGATGCTCGGCAAAGGGTCAAAGCTGAAAGCCATCGCCGCGCAGGTCCGCCGCATCGCCCGCAGCCATTACGCCGTCCTCATCCAGGGGGAAACCGGAACCGGGAAATCGCTACTGGCCTCGATGATTCACAATCTCAGCTCGCGTTCCGACAAACCCTTCGTTACCGTACAATTGGGGGCCATTCCCGAGTCCCTGGTCGCTGCTGAACTTTTCGGCCATGAAAAGGGTGCCTTCACCGGCGCTGAGAAAAAACGCGAGGGCCGCATCAACGCCGCCCAAGGGGGGACGCTCTTTCTCGATGATATCGATGCGGCCCCGCCGGCGATACAAGCCATGCTGCTTCAGCTGGTTGAGGAAAAAAGCTATCACCCCCTCGGCAGCGCCCACAAAGCCCACGCCGACATCCGCATCATTGTTGCCAGCAACAAGGACCTGGCAGCCGCAGCCGCGGCCGGGACTTTCCGCCAGGATCTTTATTACCGCCTTGCGACCTTCATGATCGAGATGCCCCCCTTGCGCGCCATTCCTGAGGATATCCCCGTGCTGGCATCAAAGTTCCTGATTGAGGCATGTCACGAAATCGGCAGAACCCCGCCGGAGTTTTCCGACGATGCCATGACCGCCTTGCGCGAACATCCCTGGCCGGGGAATATCCGGGAGCTGCGCAACGTCATCAAGAATGCTGCTGTCATGGCGGACGACCTGATCTCCTGCGCCATCTTGCAGGGGATTTCGACCAAGCCCGATCCGGGCGTCAAGCCGGCTGCGGTGCAGGAGAAAGGCCTCGACGCCTTCCCCGAAGGACTCCCACTTAAGATGGCGGAAGTGGAAAAGTGGGCGCTGAAGCGGGCCCTGGCGGCGGCCAATGGGAAAAAGATGGTGGCCGCGCAACTTCTGGACATGAATTACTACACCTTCCGGCGTCGCCTGGCACGTTACGGCATTGATGAGGAAGCTGAAAGTTGATCTGTTCGGGTATCCATGGACCCCAGGGCCAGAAACTAACCCTATAGAGTTTTCGTTCAGCCTTTTGCAAAAAGAGGAAATTGATTGTTCCCTGGAACGGCTTTCCCGGGCGATACCGCAGAAGGGGGCCTGCTATTTCCAGCTCTCGCCGCATCTAATGCTGTCCTGATAATTCCAAACGATTTCTGCGCGACACCAGCACAATGCATGGGTGAATTTCATGTAATTTTGGCGACTTGGACGAAAGTACACGCAACAGCCGGCACGGGCTCTCTCACCTTTCATTGACACCCCCTACCTGGGGTGCCATACTTTCCACCACCTTCCCCCTTCCCTTACCGTGAGTTCCGCATGCTCGAAGCGCTACGCAGTGTGCTGCTGGCCGAAAGTAACCAGCAGGACCGCGAAGAACTTGCCGGCATGATCCGCAAGGAGATCGACTGCGTCGTCTACGAAGCGGACAATTCGGCCGAGGCGCTTAACATTCTCGCCAATGAAACCGTCTGCGTCCTTGTCATCGGCATTCTCCCCCCGGACCAGGATGAGACGAACCTCCTGAAAACCGTGCTCAGGCAGTATTCCCAAGTGCTTGTCATTCCGGTGGTTCCCCTGGGAAACCAGGAGGCCATCGTCGCGGCGCTCAAGGTTGGCTGCTTTACCTACCTAAATCATCCTTACCACTTCACCGAGGGGGTCATTGCCGTCGCCAGGGCCCTCTACTTCTACGATCTGCTGATTCACCAGGAAAAGCGCGGCCCAAAAATCCGTAAAACCGACGGCTTCTACGGTATGATCGGAGACTCGCCAAAAATGCACGTTGTCTACCAACTGATCGAAAAGGTTGCCGAGGACGGGCTCAGCACTGTCCTGATCCAGGGGGAAAGCGGCACCGGCAAGGAGTTGGTGGCACGAGCGATCCACGCTCATAGCCGGCGCCGATTGAAAAATTTTGTCCCTGTCAATTGCGCCGCCATCCCCGAGGATCTTTTGGAGAGCGAGCTCTTCGGCCACCACAAAGGAGCCTTTACCGGCGCGATTCAATCGAAAATCGGGCGAATCCAGTATGCAGAAGGAGGCACTCTCTTTCTCGACGAAATTGGCGACATGTCCCCCTCCCTGCAGGCCAAGTTGCTGCGGGTGGTGCAGGAGAAATCGTTCGTCCCAATCGGCGGTCTGGAACAGGTGCCGGTCGATGTACGCATCATCGCAGCCACCCATCGCGACCTGGAAGCAATGGTCGCGGATGGAGACTTTCGCGAGGATCTCTTCTACCGACTGAGCGTCGTCCCCCTTTCGCTCCCGCCCTTGCGCGAACGCCGGGAGGACATTCCCCTGCTGGTGGAAAAATTCGTCCAGATATTTAATCGGAATCGTCCGAACCGCTTGCAAGAAATCAAACCTGCGGCCCTCGCGGCGCTGGTCGAATATCCCTGGCCGGGAAATGTCCGCGAGTTGGAAAATCTGGTTCAGCGCCTGGTCGTGCTGCATGGAGGGCGATCTATCGGCGTTGCCGAGCTTCCCGACAAGTACTCCCCGTCCCGGCAATCAGACTCCCCGCCCAATACGCAGACAACGACAGCGGTTCTGGCCCACCCCTTCGGTCCCGAGGGAGTCGATTTTGACGCCTTGGTCCAGGACTTCGAGGACCGCCTTATCCTGCACGCCCTCCAGCTCAGCAATGGCAACAAGAAAGAGGCGGCGCGGTTGCTCCGGTTGAACCGGACGACCCTGCTGGCCAAGATGAACAAAAAAGGGTTGCGGTAAACCTGAATCCGTTGGGGGGTGCGGGATTTCAATCGTGGAGACTTGACGACAAGTCATTGCGTGCAGCGAATGCCAGAGGATAGCGAACGCGTTTAACACAATCACCTTCCTGCTCGACCTCCTTCAGGGTGCCCTGAAAATGGGCTGAAAAGTCAGCCGGAAGTGAACGAGCCCCCCAGGTATCTATTTTGAGTATCCAAAATGGATACCTATACACTTTTTACTCCCCCCCCCTGAACCCTCCAACCACCTGGAATCAGGTCATAGCAATGCTGGCACGCTGTATGCTATATACCAATGCACAGGCAACTAAAGGCCGTAAAAAATTAAATCGCAAAAACAGGCCTTTAGCTTGGCGGATTGAATTTTTGGGTATTGACTTTCTCCTGACACTATGCGATGCTCCGCTAATTATAACCAATTTAGTCTCCGATACTGGCAAAGCCGGAGAAATCCGGTGACGCAAAGCCACGGGTCCTCGGTCATCGAAAGATGGCACGGATCGCCGGGTTGCCGAAGAGACGGGTGACGCAAGTTCCCGTTACTTCTGCGCGCCCGTCTTCGGCAACAGCTGAAGACGGGCGCTTTTTGTTTAGCCCATATACGCCTGAATCGACAGGCTCAAACAGGGATCATCCCACAAACCACAGAATGGAGGAACACATGAAAACGATGAAACTGGCAGCATTGGCTCTGGCCCTCACCGGGATTTTCGCGGCGGGGAATGCAATGGCGGCAAGCCAGAACGCTACCGTTGACGTTAGCGCGACGGTTTTGGCAACCTGCAAGGTCAACAGCGGCGGCGCTCTGGATTTCGGCACCCTCGATCCGGTCAACGACACTGGCACCAAGAGCGCCACGGCCACCAGCCCTTCGATCACCTGCACCAGTGGCGCCTCCTTCACCGTGGGCGACAACAGCGACACCTACCTGCTCACCGACGGCACCAACAGCTTCTCCTACAGCATGACCTTCCCGGCTAGCGGCACCGGCACCGGTACTGCCCAGGCCCTTGCCATCACGGGTTCGGTTGCCGCTACCGATTACGCTTCGGCGCCGGCCGGCGCCTACACCGACACCGTTACCCTTACCATTACCTATTGATCATGGCTCTTCCAGGCCCGGCGGCTGTCGCAACAGTCGCCGGGCTTAGGAAAACCTCCCGTCTTCGACGAAAGGCGGATCGAAGGACAGGCAACTGCAAATTGATATGAGATTTTCACAAATGGTGACGCTGCGACTCAAAAAACTGCTGCTCTTTGGCCTCGCGACAGCGCTGCTGTTTGCTCCCGGCAGCCTTGCCTGGGCTGCCCCCGTCACCGTCGCCATCTCCGCTACCATCCTCTCCAAAAGCAACTGCCAGTTCCAAACGACCAACGCCGCCCTGAACTTCGGCACCCTTGACCCCACCAACCCGGTGAACAAAACGGTCAACGCCATCCCTCCCGTCACTTACACCTGCCGCGGCAGTGCGCCCGTGGCGACTTTTCTTATCAGCGACGACGACGGTCTCTACGAACTCGGGCCTAACGGCAACCGGATGCGGCACGCCACCGCCCTGACTGCCTTTTTGCCCTATAGCCTGTCCCTGAGCCCGGCAACCGGCAGTGTCGCCAAAAACACTACCCAGACACTGACCGTCACCGGCACCATTTTGGGAACAGACTACCAGACCGCTATTGCCGGGAGCTATTCGGACCAGGTAACCCTGACCATCACCCCGTAGCGATGTGGTGAAACTCAGCAATTAAAAACCCACGAAACAATTGCAAAAGCAGGCCGGATGGGGTAGATTCGCCAGCATGAAACCAAGCTTCCTCGACCATGTCCGCTCCGGCAAGCCCCAACTCTGCATCATCCTGGGGATGGTCCTGTTGTTTGCCTCGCAGGCCTTCTGTGGGGAGTGGCGGGTCATTCCCATCCGCCTCGATTTCGACCAGAGAACCCGCAGCGGCGTAATCACCGTCACGAACGACGGCGAGCAGAAAATCAGCTTCGATATCAGTGCCCTGGCCTGGACTCAGGACGCCGAAGGTAAGGACCAGTACGCGGCTACCGATGAGGTGATTTTCTTCCCCAAGCTCCTCACCATCGGCGCCCATGAAGAGCGGGTCATCCGGGTCGGCATCAAAGCGCCCGCCATCCTCCAGGAGAAGACATATCGTCTCTTCATCCGCGAGCAGGCGGCACCCCAAGATGCCAAAGGGTCAACCGTCGCTATCGCAATTCAATTCGCGGTGCCCATCTTCTCTGCACCGGCGAAAACCATTGCCGAAGGGAAGATCGTCGACAAAGGGATCGTTAATGGCCTGGCCACGATCTTACTGAAAAATACCGGGAACGTTCATTTTCGTGTCACGGATGTAGCGCTCTCCGGCAAAGACGTTTCTGGTGACGAATTATTTTCCAAGGATCTTCCCGGCTGGTATCTTTTGCCCGGAACCTCCCACAGCTACGCGGCCCCAATTCCCAAGCAGGACTGTGAACGGCTCCGGAATCTCGACATCCTCTTGACAACCGACAAGTTCCAACTCACCGACAGGATCGATGTCGATTCAGCCATGTGTACCGCGAATTAAGAATAATGGGCGCCACTGGCTCCCCTGCATCGCCCTGACCCTGCTGGCCAGCCTCACGCTCGGTCTGTTTTTTCCCTCCTCCTCGCTCGCCGACCAGACCATCATTGTTTCGCTGACCCTGAATCAACAGATCAAGGGTGATATTTTCGTCATTTTTCGGGATGACGGGGACTTCCTTGTCAGGGCTGCCGATCTTCACGACGCCGGATTCCGCAGTCTCCCGGGGGTAAAACTGTTGGTGGATGGGGACACCTACGTTTCCCTGAAATCCCTGGCGGAAGTGACATATCATTTCGATCAAGCCACCCTTACGCTCGGAGTCACTGCCCCACCAGAACTTTTACCCAGGACGGCAATCGACCTCAGCCCCGCCCGGCGCACTGACATTCTTTATCCCCACGACAACAGTATCTTTCTCAACTATGGCCTCGATTATTCGGCTGGCGGCAACAACCTGGCCTTCAGCGGGATGTCCGTTAGCAACGAACTTGGCGTGCGTTACAACGACCTGCTGCTGATCAACGACTCCCAGTACTCCGAAACCCCCGACAATTCCAACTTCGTCCGACTCAATACCAACCTGACCTGGGACGACCACGCCACGTTGCGGCGGATGGTGGGCGGCGACTTCTACGCAACCTCCGGGAACCTCGGCAGCAGGGTGCAGCTGGGTGGCCTGAGCATCTCCAAGCAATACAGTATCGATCCATACTTCATCCTCTATCCGCTGTTCGATTTCAGCGGCCTGGTGTCACTCCCCTCGACCGTCGACCTCTACGTGAATGGCATCCGGGTCCACTCCGAGAACTTCGCGCCCGGGGCATTCGAACTGCGCAATTTTCAAGGGATCGGCGGAGCACAGAATGTGGAGGTGGTGATCCGCGACGCGTTGGGACGCGAGCAGCGAATCGCCGCTCCTTTCTATTTCACCAGCCAACTGCTGCGTCGTGGCCTGAATGAATACAGCTACAACCTGGGCTTCATGCGTCAGGAATTCGGGCAGGTGAGCAACCACTACGCGGATTTGGTTTTCAGCGGTTTTCACCGCTACGGCGTGACGGACCGTCTCAGTCTGGGGCTGCGTGGCGAAGCAAAGAACGGCCTGTTGAACCTGGGGGGCGAATCGGCCCTGACTGTGGGTGGGTTTGGGCTTTTGCATTTTGAAGTCGCCGGAAGCACGGGTGAGGGGAATTCGGGCAGCGCAGGACTGATCAGCTACGAGTACCAAAGCCCGCGGGTTCGAATCCATTTGTCCCTGCAAAAGTTTTCCGGGGGCTACAGGACGCTCGATGACACCGAAAGCGGATCCCGGCGCGAGTTGAATCTGCGGGCGGGCATCGTCTATTCGACGCAACAATTCGGCTCCTTCGGCGTCGATTTTTCCCGTGCAACGGTTTTCAACGGCACTGACCAACAGGTGACTAACTTTTCCTGGTCGCGGTTGTTGTGGCGCAATGTTTATGTCCTCGCCTCCATGCGTCAGGTCCGCGATCCCCGTACTTCCTACGAAGCGGCCCTTAACCTTTCCTGGTATTTCGATAAGGGCTATTCCTTCACAAGCTCGGTGCAGCACGAAAACGGAAGAAGCAGTCAGGTTATCGAGGCCCGCAACACCATCCCGCTCGGTGAAGGTAGCGGCTGGGACCTCCGTGGCGAGCATTCGGGGGATTCCTATTTACTGAATGCCACCGCCCAACACAACGCCCGCTATGCCAGCCTGCGCGGCGATTTCACTTTGGACGACAGTGCCGCAGCTACCACCAAGGACTTGCGACTCTCACTTTATGGGGCCCTCGTTCACATAGGCGATACCTTCGCCCCGACCCGCCCGGTAAGAGACAGTTTTTCCCTCGTCAGTGTCGGAGAAGCCGAAGGGGTCAGGGTCTACACTAACGGCCAGTTGGCAGGGCGAACCAACATCCATGGTAAAGCTGTCATCCCCGATCTAACCTCTTATTACGATAACCAGGTTGCAATCGAAGACACGGACATCCCTATCGACTACCTGATGCCGCGTGTACGCCTCTTCGTTTCCCCCCCCCTGCGCAGCGGCTCCTGCCTCAACTTTCCCCTGCGCCGCTATCAGGCCTTCACCGGCACCCTGCTGCGGGATGAAGCCAGCGGCGAGCCATTGGCCAACGCGGAGTTGATTCTTGCCGCACCGGACGGCCCGGTCGATTTCTGGACCGGGGGAGACGGCGAATTCTATTTCGACAGCCAGATGGCGACGGTCGATAGCAACCGCTACCAGGGGTGCGATGCTCTGGAGCAGGGCCCCGGCGAATTTCTCCCCGCCGGCAGCTACGGGGTCACGGTCAAACTGGAGAATGAAACCTATCAGGCCCAGGTGACCATCCCGACCAGCACCGGCGAAACCGTTGACCTTGGGAAGCTGGTCTGCCGCAGGATCGCTTTGGGAAAACCTGTCGCGGTGGGGCCTGCCACTTTGGCGCCTCCAATCAACGTGAGCCCAACTCCACCATCAGGAGCACCGCCTGCCGTCGAGGCGGAAAACATCCTTGAGAAAGAACCACTCCCGCCGTCACCAGTGACACCAGAAGTGCGTCCGGAGCCGATTCCCGACCGGGTCGTCCTCCAATTTCCTTTTGATCGTTCCCGCCCCTTCCCGCAGGAGTGGGAAAAGCTGCAGCCCATGGTTCGATATTTGCAATCTCATTCGGGAATGAAGCTGGAAATCGTTGGTTATACCTGCAGCCGGGGAACCGAGGCTTACAATCTCAGGCTCGGCCGGCGGCGCGCCGAATCTGTTCGCGACTATCTGTTCAACGCGGGTGTCGAAGCAGGGCAAATCTTGCGCGTCGTCAGCCGTGGGGAGGCAAACCCCCTCTGCTCCGAATCCACCCCAGGTTGCCAGATTCGAAACCGTCGGGTGGTGATGACGGTGGTAGCCGGGGAGGAATAGTGTTAGGTTTAACGGGCGTACGATAACGTTTCGGAGGTCAGGACATGATGCGCATACTTTTCATTACCCTGGGACTGTTTTTGACGTTGCTGAGCGCTGCGCCCGAAGCTCTCGCCTTTAAATGTAATGTCATGGCCACCGGGCTCAATTTCGGCAGCTACGATGTGTTCGACAATGTCGCCAAGGATACCACCGGCGCCATAACCGTCACCTGCAATGCCCCGGAACAAAATCCCAACGCCCCGCTCCCGGTCACGGTTTCCCTCAGCCCCGGCAATTCCGGGACCTTCGCGCAACGCCAGCTTCGGGGGACGGGGAACACCCCGCTCGTTTACAATCTCTTTACCAATGCGGCTTGTTCCACCATCTGGGGCGACGGCTCCGGTTCATCGAGCATCATCAGCGGCAATGTAACCAGAACTTCACCCTTGACGGCAACGATCTACGGCAGAATCCCCCCCCGCCAGAACGTTGCCGCCGGTAGTTACAGCGACCTCATCACGGTAACCATTCAGTGGTAACGTCTATGGCCTCTCCCCGGGAGGAAAAGTGTCAAATTATTGATTCCGCGTCAAAATTACAACCACCCTGTAGCAGCCAACGAACTGCTCTAGGATTCGTATCCCCGTATATTATCAGCAAGTTACCAGCTCCCCGCCGGGACTGACGATCCAACCTTCCCCAATCCTTCGATCCTTCCCTGCCAAGTTATTGACTCTCCATATTTTTTCTTCCCTGTTTTCAACAACTTGAGGCTTGGCACAACAATCGCAGCTTACACTGATCAAGAGCCCTGCAAGGTTCATGGATCCAGGAAAGGCAAAACGAAAACGACCAGCCTTTCCCCGATCACCGTAAAAGGGCTGCACACTTCAGCGACAACGGCAAACCCGGAGAAATCCGGCGACGCAAAGCCACGGGTCCTCGTCAACCTGAACATTGGTGCAGGTGGAACGGATAGCCGGGTTACCGAAGGGAGTGACAATCATGAAACTTCTCGTCACTGTAATTCTGGCACTTGCCATCCTCAGCCCCTGGGCCGCGACGGTACAGGCGTCCTCCAGCAGCAGCGCCATCGTACAGGTCCAGGCCGTTATCCGCCCCTGGATCAAGTTCTCGGCCAATCAGCCTATGACCAGCTACGAAGTGACCAGTGAAGACATCCGTCGCGGCTACATTGATTTGCCCCAGGCCCTGACCTTCAGTGTTCAGACCAACATCCGCGATGCCATCCGCTTCGAAATCAGCAGCGGTGGTCCGGAACAGATCCTGGTCAAAGATGGTCAATCCGCCCTGTCGGAGGCTGTCCATGTTGTCGGCACCCTGCCATCGGTTGCAGTGACACGTAACCTCGACATGCGTGTCGTCCTTGCCGAAGGAACCCAGGAAGGGACCTACCCACTGATGATCGCCATGGCGCCGATCGCCTACTGATCGACCACATCGCCCAGCCGAAAGAAAGAGAGCGCCATCCTGTGCGGGACGGCGCTCTCTTTCTTTCGTTCTTTCGGCTGCAGAAATCTTTTTCAGAGACTCCCGGCCTTCTTGCTCAGATAGCTGGCGACACCTTCGGCGTTCGGCTTCATCCCCTCATCCCCCTTGTTCCATCCCGCCGGGCAGACCTCCCCGTACTTCTCGGTGAACTGCAGGGCGTCGACCATGCGCAGCATCTCGTCAACGTTACGACCAAGGGGGAGATCGTTGACGACCTGGTGACGAACGATCCCCTTCTCATCGATGAGGAAGGAGCCGCGATAGGCAACCCCGGCATCACCGAACTCGACATCGTAAGCGCGGCAGATCTCGTGCTTGACGTCGGCGACCAGCGGGTACTTGACGGCGCCGATACCGCCATCCTCGACCGGCGTATTGCGCCAGGCGACGTGGGTGAACTGGGAATCGATGGAGCAGCCGATAACCTGCACGCCACGTTCCTCGAATTCCTGGATCCGGCGGCTGAAAGCAATCAGCTCGGTGGGGCAGACAAAGGTGAAGTCAAGGGGATAGAAGAAGAGGACGATGTATTTGCCGTGGTAATCGGCGAGGGAGAAATCCCCCTTGATGGTACCATCGGGCAGGACCGCTGCAGCCGTGAACTCGGGGGCTTTCTTGCCAACCAGAACGCTCATTGTACTACTCCTTTCAGGGGGTTGAATCGGTTGTCAGTGTTCAAATTGGCACCAGTTTACCGATTGCTCCGGAGGTGTCAAGGAATTACTGACCGTTTTTGTCTTTTTTTATCCGGCTGCGCGGATGGGCGTCGTCGTAGACCCGGGCGAGGTGCTCGATGCTGACCTGAGTGTACTTCTGGGTGGTGGAAAGGGAGGCGTGGCCGAGCAGTTCCTGGATCGCGCGCAAGTCGGCGCCGCCCCCGAGCAGGTGGGTGGCAAAAGAGTGGCGCAGGGAATGGGGGGTCGCCTCCTTGAGGATGCCGGCCTGCAGCAGCCGGACCTTGAGATTGCGCTGGACGCTGCGGGGGGTGAGCCGGCCGCCGCGGTGGTTGATGAAGAGGGGCGCATCGAGGGGCGCCGGGCCGCGGGCATCGAGATAGTCACGCAGCGCCTCCCGCGCCTTGCGACCAACCGGGACGATCCGCTCCTTGCGCCCCTTGCCGACGACCCGGACCAGGCCGGCCGCAAGATCGAGCCCCTGGATGTCGAGCCCGGTCAGTTCGCTCACGCGCAGGCCGCAGGAATAGAGGGTCTCGACGATCGCGCGGTCGCGCAGACCGAGGAGGTGGTCACCGCCGTCCCGTTCCATCAGGGCGAAGGCCTCGTCGACGGAGAGGGTTTTGGGCAGATACTTCTCCGCCCTCGGCGTCCCGACCAGTTCGCCGGGGTTGACCTCGAGGAGACCTTCGCGAACCAGGTAGCGGAAGAAGGTGCGCAGCGCCGCCAGTTTCCGGCCGATAGTCGAGCGCTTGCAACTGCGGTGCAGCAGGGCCAGGTAACGGCGCAGGACGATCTGATCGACGCGCCGCAACAGCGCGGCGTCCACTTCTTCCCATTTCAGCTCGTGATGTAGAAAGGCATTGAACCCGAGCAGGTCGCGGCGATAGGCATCGAGGGTATGGGGTGAGACGTTCCGTTCGACGCTCAGGTGCTGGGTAAAGCGTTCCAACAGGCGGTCCACAGATAGCTCCCGGTTGAGGTTGGGCGGGTCTGCCGGAATTATGGCATTCTCGCGCCGGCGGCACAAGAGGCGGGGGGACGATTGACGACCCCGGCCTGGCATGCCATACTTGCCGCAGACAGGAGGGAACATGTTGATTATTTTCGTCATTTTGGGCGCCCTGGGCGGCGCGGCAGGACTGGTGGTTCTACTCTCTTACGCCATTGCCTGGTATGAGAGCGCCAGCGCCCAGCCGGAACTGGTCCCCGGCCGCTTCGCGCCGGAGCGGCTCTGGCTTGCCGTCCGCCTGCTGCTGCAGGAAGCCTTTTTTCTGATCGTCACCCTTCTGCTGCATCCCTTTGGCTGGGTGGCGCCCAGGCCGGCCCCCTTCGATCCCGGGGGCGGTCCCCCGGTCATCCTGTTGCATGGGCTGTTTCATAACCGGGCCTGCTGGCTGTGGGTCAAGTTCCGCCTGCGGCGCAAGGGCTTGCGCAACCTCTACACCATCAATCTCCCCCCCTGGAAGGATATCGAAAGCCTCACCGAACGCCTGACCCTGAAGATCGACGAACTGCGCCTGGCAGGGGCCGGCGACCGCGTCCACCTCGTCGGTCACTCCATGGGCGGCATCATCGCCCGCAACTATCTCCAGCTCCGGGGTGGCGGCGAACGCATCGACCGCTGCGTCCTCCTCGCCGCGCCCAACCACGGTTCCAAGCTCGCCCCCTTTGCCGTCTCCCGGCTCGGCGAGGCGCTGGTGCCAGGCTCCGCCTTCCTCAACCGCCTCAACGCGGCCCCCCTGCCGCGCCCCGAGCGGGTCACCGCCATCTGCAGCTGCCACGACAACATCGTCCTCCCCTGGCAGAGTGCCCGTCTTGGCGGAGTACGCAACATCGAACTTTCCGGGATGGGACACGTCGGCATCCTTTACTGCCCCAGCGCCCTCGACGCCCTCATTGAAGGGCTGTGTGCATCGCCTTCTGCCCCAGCGCCAACCGGAGCCGAGCATGCCCTCCCTTGAGATCGTCAGCCGCGCCCAGGTGGAGCTGATCGACATCACTGCCGCCGTGCGAACCAGCGTCCGCGCCAGCGGGGTGCGCGACGGCCTCGTCTGCCTCTTCGTCCCCCACACCACCGCCGCGATCACCATCAATGAAAATGCCGACCCGGACGTCGTCACCGACCTGGTGATGGAATTGAACAAGATCGTCCCCTTCGCCGACAACTACCGGCACGCCGAAGGGAATAGCGCCGCCCATCTCAAGGCGACTCTGGTCGGCGCCAGCGAGACGCTGATCCTCGCCGGCGGCGACCTCGTCCTTGGCACCTGGCAGGGCCTCTATTTCTGCGAGTTCGACGGCCCGCGCCGGCGCTCGCTGCAACTGAAGATTCTGCCCGGATGAAACCAGCCGTCAGCCTCCAGGCACTGGCCGACTACCGCCCGCCCGCCGTTAGTGCCGCCCTCGCCCAACTCCTCGCCCCCCTCGGCGGCATCGCCACCTTTGTCCGCCCCGGCCAGAAGGTGCTGCTCAAACCGAACATGCTCGCCGGCAAGGCGCCGGAGAAGGCGGTCACCACCCACCCGGAAATCCTGCGCGCCGTGATTCGCGCGGTGCGCGCCGCCGGCGGCCTGGTCAGCGTCGGCGACTCCCCCGGCGTCGGTTCCCCCGAGCAGGTCGCACGGCGCTGCGGGCTGCTGCAGGTGATCGAGGAGGAGGGTGCACGTTTCGCCCCCTTCAGCGAGTCGGTGCGGGTCCGCGTCGGCCAGGGGACCTTTCATGAGCTGGAGCTCGCCCGCGACGTCCTCGACGCCGAGGTGATCATCAATCTGCCGAAGCTCAAGACCCACCAGATGATGGGCTTGACCTGCGGCGTCAAGAACCTCTTCGGCGCGGTGGTCGGCATGCGCAAGGTGCGCCTCCACCTCCAGGCCGGCACCGACAAGGCCTTCTTTGCGCTGATGCTGCTGGAACTGGCCGAGCAGATCGCCCCGGCGCTGACCATCGTTGACGCGGTGGTCGCCATGGAGGGGGACGGCCCCGGCAGTGGCGACCCGGTCCTGGTCGGCGCCCTCCTCGCCGGCGCCAACCCGCTGGCCGTCGATACCGTCGCCGCCGCCCTGCTCGGTCTCGGACCAAAGGTCAACTGGACGCAGAAGGTCGCCTCTCAATCCGGGCGGGAAGGGAGCGACCTGGCCGGAGTCGATATTTTCGGAGCCGTGCTGGAAGAGCTACAGGTCAGCCAGTTCCGACCCGCCAGGACCACCGACGTCAACTTCGGCCTGCCGGCCTTCATCAGGCGGCCGCTGAAAAACGCGCTCACCGCCCGGCCGTCACCCGACCATACCAAATGCGTCCGTTGCGGACTCTGCGTGGAGCACTGCCCGCCGCAGGCGATGCAGATCACCGATGAGGCTTTGGAGATCGACTACGCCCGCTGCATCCGTTGCTTCTGCTGCCAGGAGCTCTGCCCGCATGGAGCGCTGCTGACCGAGCAGGGGCTGCTGCTGCGGCTGACCCGCTACCTTAACGGCAGGAATTGATTATTGCGCTCGCCTGAACCGATAAGAAAATTGCCCCGGAAATCCCTCCCGGAGGTTCCCTTCCCTCCGGCGGACAATGGCTCGACGGATAACCTCCACGGAGCTGGACAGGGCCGATTCGCAGCAGGAACCTTCAGACGGCCACCCTGTTATGCTATGCTTGGTCAAACATTGATCTGGGAGGAAAGCATGAAAATCGATTGGGCTTACCTGCGAAAAGGCTGAACGTCCTGCATTAATGCCCAGGAGTTTCTTGGGAACAGGCAGCTCGAGCCGAAAGAAGTCGTCGACGCCCGGTTGACGCGATTTGATGCCGACCAGGCATGGGCCCTCTTGAAGTCCGCCCATTCCGTCACCGTCGCCAAGGGGAAAAAGTTCCAGTGCTTCGAAGAGGTCGCCAGGGAGAAAGAAGAAGTCCTGAAAGCGGCGATGGGACCGAGCGGCAACCTGCGTGCCCCGACCTACCGGGTTGGCAATGACTTTGTCATCGGCTTCAACCCGGAACTCTACGAGGAGTGGACCCGAGGATAGCCCGGGAGCAGGGGGCGGGGTGCCGGGAACGGTACCCCGCCTTTTTCATCAGGAGCTTGCCGGTCCGGAATTTCCCTGCCACCGGAGCAAGGAAGCGGGAAAGATTCCTTGAGGATTTTCCGCGTCTTTCCATTCCGGCCCCCTTCGGTTATGATTGCTCCTCACTCCGGGCGGAGCGCAGCCTCCCCCGCTACATTCAAGGAAAAATCCGAAGATGACCTTTGCTGATCACCCGATTCTGATCTTTGACGGCGCCTGCGGCACCAACCTGCAGCAGATGGTGATCCCCGCCACCGCCTGGCAGGGGTGCGAAGGGTGCAACGAGATTCTCAATATCAACGCTCCCGAGGTCATCGTCCGCCTCCACAGCGAGATGCTCGATGCCGGTGCGATGGTCCTGGAGACCAACACCTTCGGCGCTTCGCGGGTGGTGCTCTCCGAGTACGGCCTGCAGCAGCGGGTGAAGGAGATCAATCGCCAGGCGGTCGCCAACGCCCGCGCCGCCAGCGCCGGCCGGCCGGAGCGCTATGTCGCCGGCTCCATCGGCCCGGGGACCAAGCTCCCCTCGCTGGGACACATCGAGGTCGCCGAGCTCGCCGCGGCGACCCGCGAGCAGGTCGAAGCTCTGCTCGAAGCGGGCGTCGACTGCCTGATCGTCGAGACCTGCCAGGACCTGCTGCAGACCAAGACCGCGTTGGTCGCCGTCTTCGAGGTGCTGGCGTCAGCCCGCCTGGAGCTGCCGGTGCTGGTCTCGGTGACGATCGAACAGCAGGGGACGATGCTCCTCGGCACCGACATCGCCGCGGTCGTCACCACCCTCGAACCCTTTCCGCTCTTCTCCCTCGGCCTCAACTGCGCCACCGGGCCCCGCGACATGACCTCGCACATCAATTATCTCAGCCACCACTGGCCGGGGCGGATTTCCTGTATCCCCAACCAGGGGCTGCCGCAGGTGGTGGGCGGCGCGACGGTCTACCCCTTGTCTCCGGACGATTTTGCCACGCAGATGCACGGCTTCGTCACCGAGCAGGGGGTGAGCGTGGTCGGCGGCTGCTGCGGCACCAGCCCCGCCCACATCCGCGCCCTCGCTGAAATACTCGCCGGGGTGACACCGAAAATCCGGGAGGTGAGCGCATGAAACCGGCCGTCGCCAGCCTCTACCAGTCCGTCGAGCTGCACCAGGAGATCCCGCCGCTGCTCATCGGCGAACGCTGCAACCCCAACGGCTCCAAGGCCTTCCGCGAGGCGCTCCTCGCCGAAGACTGGGACGGCTGCCTGAAAATCGCCCTCGACCAGGAGGCGCGCGGCGCCCAGGTCATCGACCTCTGCGTCGCCTACGCCGGTCGCGACGAACTCGCCGACATGATCCATCTGACCAGACTCTTTGCCGGCTCCTGCAAGGCGCCGCTGATGCTCGACTCGACCAGCCCGGAGACGCTGGCGGCGATCCTCCCCCGCTATCCCGGGCGGGCGATCATCAATTCGATCAACCTCGAAGATGGCGGCGCCAACCTCGAACGGATCTGCACCCTGGCGAAAAAGTACGGTGCGGCAGTGGTCGCCCTGACCATCAGCGTCGAGGGGATGGCCCTGACCTGTGCCAAAAAGGTCGCCGTCGCCCGGGAGATCTACGACCTGGCGGTTCACCGCTTCGGGCTGCGGCCGCAGGATCTCCTCTTCGATCTTCTCACCTTCACCGTCGGCTCCGGCGATGAAAAGATGCGCAACGCCGCCATCGAAACCCTGGCGGCGATCAAACAGGTGAAGCGTGAGCTGCCGGGCGTCGGCTTCACCCTCGGGGTCAGCAATATCAGCTTCGGCCTGCGGCCGGTGGCGCGCAAGGTCCTTAACTCGGTCTTCCTCCACGAAGCGGTCGCCGCCGGGCTCAATACCGCCATCGTCGACGCCGCCAAGGTCCTCCCCTACGCGGCGATCAGCGAAGCCGATCGCACCCTCTGCCTCGACCTCCTCTACAACCGCAGGGAGTCGGCGCTGATGGACTTCATCGATCACTTCGAGCAGGCGGTGGAGGAGAACGAAGAGAGCGGAGAGGTGCTGCGGCCCGAGGAACTGCTGCGGCAGAAGGTGCTGAAAGGGGAGAAGGAGGGGCTCGAGGACCTGCTCAGTGAACTGCGGGGCCGCTGGCGGCCGCTCGATATCATCAACACCCTGCTGGTGCCGGCGATGCGCGAGGTCGGCGAACTCTTCGGCCGCGGCGACCTCCTCCTCCCCTTTGTGCTGCAATCGGCGGAGGTGATGAAACAGAGCGTTGGCCTGCTTGAACCCCACATGGAGAAACTCGCTGCCGAGGGGCGTACCCGGGTGCTGCTGGCGACGGTGGCCGGCGATGTCCACGACATCGGCAAGAACCTGGTCGACATCATCCTCTCCAACAACGGCTACCTGGTGCACAACATCGGCATCAAGGTGCCGGCCGAAGAGATCATCGCCAAGGCCCGCGAGTTCCGGGTCGACATCATCGGCCTCTCCGGGCTGCTGGTCAAATCGGCGCTGCTGATGAAGGAGAACCTCGCCCAGTTCCAGGCCGCCGGCCTGACCCAGCCGGTCCTGCTCGGCGGCGCGGCACTGACCGGCAAGTATGTCGCCGAGGATTGCGTTCCCAACTATGCCGAGCCGGTGGTCTACTGCGCCGACGCCTTTGCCGGGCTCAAGGCGCTGCGCGAGTTCGAGGCCGGCACGCTGCAGTCGACCACCTGGCAGGCGGCGGCGACCCCCGCCAACCGCCCGGGGCCGCAAATCGAAACCCTCGACCGTACGGTCGAACCGCCAACCGTCCCCTTTGCCGGCCGCCGGCTGGTCACGGACATCGACCCGGGACTGCTCTTCGACTACCTCAACCTTGCCGCGCTCTTTCGCGGGCGCTGGGGCTATCGGCGCGGCAAGCTCAGCAAGGAAGAATACGAGACCCTCACCAACGAGACCGTTCTCCCCCTCTATGAGCGACTGAAACGGGAACTGCTCGACCAGGGCCTGCTGCAGCCGCAGGTCGCCTACGGTTACTTCGACTGTCACCGGGACGGCGACAGTCTGCTGGTCGACCACGGTGCGGGCTACCGCTTCGACTTCCCGCGCCAGGCCGCGGCGCCGGGCTTGTGCATCGCCGATTACTTCCGCAGCGCCGCGGAAGGGGGGGACAAGGTCGGTTTCTTCGTCGTCACCATCGGCGCCGCCCTCGCCGAACGGACGCGGGCCCTCTACGAGGCCGACAGCTATCACGACTACCTGATGCTGCATGGGCTCGGGGTCGAGCTGACCGACGCCCTCGCCGAATACTGGCATGAGCAGATGCGCATTGAACTCGGCCTGCAACAGAGTGCCGGCGACCCGGCCGCCTACGTGGCCCAGGGCTATCGCGGCTCCCGCTACGGCTTCGGCTACCCCTCCTGCCCCGACCTCGAGGCGCACCGGCCCCTCTTCGCGCTGCTGCGCCCGGAAGAGATCGGCGTCACCCTCACCGAGTCGTGCGAGATGGTACCGGAGATGACGACCTCGGCCATTGTCGTCCACCACCCGCAGGCGAAATATTTTGCCGTCTAGTAATTGATTCAGGGAGGGAAAGATGCGGTATATCTGCAGCTGTTGCGGCTACATCTACGACCCGGAGCAGGGCGATCCGATGAACCAGGTGGCGCCGGGGGTCCCCTTCGAGGAATTGCCGGAAGGGTGGGTCTGCCCGATGTGCTACGCCAGCCGCGACCAGTTCGATCCTCTGGATTGAGGTAGGACAATTCTGGGGGCAGCGGAAAGGCCCCTAGAGAATTCCGTCCAGGTAAGCTGCAATATCGGTGCGAATCGGCATGAAGTAAAGGTTGCTGTCGTGGTCGCGGGCGAATTGCAGTGCCTGGCGGGCAAAGCCCCGGTTCCACTCCAGGGTCGGGCGAAAATCGGGCGGAAAGACAGCGTTATTCTTGTTCTCCCAGTAATTCTGGCTGTTCTCGGTAAGAACCGGCGAGACCCCCCAATATATCTGGCAGTCCGGCAGCAACCCCTGGTAGATCTCCATCAGACGCAGGTCAAAGAAGGGCTGGGTGAAGAACCCTTCGGCACCGGCATCCTGCTTGGCGCGCAGGTAGTCGATCTCTTCCTTGATGCCGCTGCGGTAGGGATCCATGCCGGCATAGATGGTGAGGGCGGGAAGCTCGCGTTTGAGACGGCGGATCATCTCCAGGCAGCTGGTGCGGTAGCATTTATGTCCCATATCCTGGGGGAGGTCGCCGGTCAATACCAGCACCGCCTCGATCTCCCGGCAACTCAGATTCTCGCAGATCGGCAGCGGGCTGTTGGGATCAAAGTCGATGGCGCGCAGGTGGGGAATGGTCCTGGGGAAATATTCGCCGGCAATGCGACACCCCTGCCAGCTGCGCAGGTCGAAGCGCAGGATATCGGGGATGTTGATCCGGGTGACGGCGGGAAAGTGGCGCCGGACCTCGTCCAGTTCACGGCGCAGCGAGGTTTCATTGCGCGGCACCAGTTCGATGGAGATCTCGGTCATGGGCGGTTCCTGTACGGGCGACGGGGAGCGGGCCAGTTGCCGTTAAGGGCCTACGGGGAAGCCTGATGGTGCAGAAAACGGCAGGAAATTGCAACGGTTAACTTGCCGGACCGGTAACGGCGCGCCTCACGAGCTCCGCCCCGGTCCGCAGTTGGGGCAGCCGCTGCCGGCGCCCATCGCCACCTGCAGAAACTCCATCGCATCGTCCATCCTCCCCAGGCTGCCGCCGAAGCCGGTCTGAAAACGTCGTGCCACCTCGAGATCACTGAACGTCAGCAGCGAGGGGTGACAGCAGGGGGCGGCCGAACTCCCGAGCAGAAAGTAGGAATCCAGGGCCGGGTGAGGGTGTCCGCTGAGGTAATCGACGCACATCGCCAGCGACACCTGGTCCCGCAGCACCAGCTGGGCGGAGATGCCGCAGTGCGGGCAGCAGGCGAAACGCTGCTCGCCGCTGGTCAGGGTGATGGTATAGAGCAGGTTGGCCGGGGGCGGGCGCCGGCAGACAGTGCAGACCCGCGACAGCGAGGAATCGCCGCCAGGATGGGCGGCGCCAGTCCGTTCAACCACCGGAACGGCACCGCCGAAAATGCGCTTGATCGCGCCGCGCTGTTCGAGCTGCTCGAGATCGCGGTGACCGGTCATCTTCGAAACGCCGAAACGTTCGGCGATCTCCCCCACCGAAATTCCTCCCTTGGCCTTGAGCATGGCCAGAATCTCTTTCCTGCGCTGCGCGCTTCGCATCCCCTCGTTCCTCCTCCCCCACCTAAATTGTGAACAATGTAACATTATTTTTGTTACTTTCAAAATTATTCTGTTGTTGGCCAAACTTTTTCCGCTATAGATTTAGACCGTTATCACAATTCAATCACACCAAAACCTGCCTTACTTTATATCGTCCCGGGAGGGAATTCCATGTCATCTGCGCTACTGTCCGGCCTGCTCGTCCTCGCCCAGACGCGCCAGCGCAAGCGCTCCCGAAAGGAGCTGCCATGGACCGGATGATGCGGGGGGGCGCTCCCCTTTCCCTCTCCCTGCTGGCATCGCTGCTCTTTCACGGCCTGGCGATTCTGATCCTCGCCCTCGTCGCCGGCGAGTGGCAGCGCAAGCCTCCAGTAGTGCTGATCGAGTTCAATCTCAGCAGCGCGGCGCCGACCACGAACCGCATCTTACCGCCCCCAGCGCCGCGAGCGCCCCGCCCGGCGCCCCGGCCACCCCAGGCTCCGGCACGAAAAGCGCCGGTCGCCCCGGCAGCACTGCCGCAACCGGTCCTGGCGCCACATCCTCCCGCTCTCCCCGTTCCGGTCCCGACCGTGGCCGAGTCTTCCCTTCCCGGTCAGAATGCAGAGACGGCGGACCGGGTGGCCGAAGAACCGGCCACACCCCTGACTCAAGGATCGACCTCCCCGGCCGCGGCCCAGGCGCACTACCTTGCGGCCAACTTCGCCTATATCCGCGACCGGGTGCTGCAGCGGCTCAACTACCCGGCCGTCGCCAGGCGCAACGGCTGGGAGGGCGAGACCCGCGTCGCCTTCCTGATCCGCGCCGACGGCCAGATCGAGCATTTGCGCATTGAACAGAGTTCGGGCCGGCCTCTGCTTGACCGCCAGGCCCTGGCCGCGGTCGACCGGGCCGCCCCCTTTCCACCACCGCCAGTCGCCGCAGAGTTGATTCTGCCGGTCGCTTTCCAGTTGCGCTGATTCACCCTGTTGCCGCGTTGCAGCCAGCCTCACTGCAGCAAGCCGGCCGAGCCCCGAGGCAGAAGAGGGTCCTGTTCATGTCATCTCATCGCATCCTGCTCACCCTGGCGGTGAGCGCCCTGCTCCTGGCCCCCCGGCTCGCCCCGGCCGCCGAACCGCTGCTCCTCGAAGAGATCAATATTCGCGGCGACCAGCAGTCGTCGATCGAAGAGAGCCTGACCATGCGCGAGGTGCGCGAGAGCCCGGCCCGCGACATCGGCGAGGCGCTGCAGCAGCTCGGCGGCATCAACACCGTGCGCAAGGGGGCGATCGCCAACGACATCGTGCTGCGCGGTTTCCAGCGTGACAACATCAACGTCACCATCGACGACGTGCGCATCCACGGCGCCTGCCCGGCGCGCATGGACCCGCCCGCCTTCCACTTCGACTTCGCCGAGGTCGAGAGCGTCGAGGTGATCAAGGGCCCCTACGACATCACCAGCCCCGGCGGCATCGGCGGCAGCGTCAAGGCGGTCTCCAGGCGCCCCGCCCACGGTTTCGGCAGCAGCGTCAACCTGACCTATGGCTCCTTCGACCTGACCAACCTCGCGGCCAGCGCCGCCTATGGCAGCGACGCCTACGACGTGCTGGCCGGCTACGCCTACAAGTACTCCCTCTCCCCCCGTTCCGGTGACGGCAAGCGCCAGACCGAGGTCGCCAACTATCGCCCCGAAGCGATCGATTCGCGCGCCTACGAGATGAACACCGGCTGGCTCAAATTGGGCGTCAACAGCGGCGCGCACCTGCGCAGCGAGCTTGGCTACACCTACCAGGACGCCGACCACGTCCTCTATCCCTACCTGAAGATGGATGCCGACTATGACCGCACCCACCGGCTCAACTGGAACCTCACGGGGCACGACCTCTCGGGACGGGTGAAGGAGGTCGCCTTCAAGACCTACTGGGACAAGGTCAACCACGTCATGGACGACCGGCTGCGCACCAGCTCCCTCGCCAAGCCGAAGTACTACATGATGCAGACCGACGCCAAAACCGAGACCGCCGGCGCCAGCCTCGGCGCCAAGATTGCCGCCGGCCCCGGCACGGTCAAGACCGGCATCGACCTCTACCGCCGCAACTGGGACGCGGTCAACGAGCGCATGATGTACACCATGATGACTCCCTACACCCCGGTCAACATGATCCCCGACGTCGTCATCGTCAACCTCGGTCTCTATGCCGGGTACGACTGGCCCCTCTCCGCCACCCTCACCCTGAAAGGGGGCCTGCGCGGCGACGTCACCACGGTCAAGGCCGGGACGGCCAATGGGCTGACCACCTCCAAAGGCGACGACCGTGACTTCTCCACCCTCGGCGGCAATCTGCAGCTGCAGTGGCAGGCGAGCACCCCCCTCCAAATCTTCGTCGGCATCGCGAGAGGGGTGCGCACCCCCGACCCCGAGGAACTCTACATCCATCTCCCCGGCAGCACCGTCTGGAGCGGCGACCCCGACCTCGATCCGACCGTCAACCACCAGGCCGATCTCGGCGTCAAATACGCCACCGGCCGCTGGTTCGCCAGCGCTTCGCTCTTTTACAGCCGCCTGACCAATTACATCAACTTCACCCAGCTCAACGCCACCACCAAGGGGTACCAGAACGTCGACGCCACCATCTATGGCAGCGAGCTGAGCGGCCAGGTGGCCCTCCCCGCCGACCTCTTCCTGCGCGCCGCCTACTCCTGCAGCTGGGGTGACAACCGCGACAGCAATGAACCCCTCGCCGAGATGCCGCCCCGCAAGGGGCTACTCGCCCTGCGCTACGACAACGGCACCTGGTTCGTCGAGGCGGCGGAAAACCTCGCCGCCCGCCAGGACCGCGTCGACCCGGCGCTGAACGAATCTGAGACCGCGGCCTGGGCGACCACCGACCTCAAGGCCGGCGCCACCCTCGGCCAGTGGTCGCTCTACGCCGGCGTCAACAACCTCTTCGACCGCCAGTACACCACCCACCTCTCCTACCAGCGCGACCCCTTCGCCACCGGCAGCAAGGTTCCCGAGCCGGGGCGCAATCTTTATGTGACGCTCAACTGGAACTACTGAAGAGAAATTCAAGGTTACGATAAGAAGAGCCGGCTCCCGCAAAGGGGCCGACTCTTTTTGTTGCTGGGCGGGGCAAACAGGCACGTTGCAAAAAGCAACTATTTTCAGTTGCACTTTTTAAATAATATCTGCTAGAGTTTCTGCAATGGAGGGGGGAAATGACCAGACGTGACAAGCTGTTGCAGCGCTTCTGCAACCGACCGAAGGATTTCACCTGGCAGGAGCTTGAAACTCTGCTGGCTGGATTCGGCTACCATCCGGCAGTTGCCGGCAAGACCGGAGGTTCGCGGGTCAGGTTCCTGCACGAGACGCGGGCTCCCATCATCCTGCATAAACCCCATCCGACCCCGGTCTTGAAGCACTATCAAGTGGAACAGATCAAGGAAACACTCGCCCAAGAGGGTTTACTATGAAAGACATGATGCGTTACCGGGACTATTTCGGTTCCGTCCATTACAGCGACGAGGATCGCGTCTTCTTCGGCCGCGTGGAGTTTATCCGCGCCCTGGTGAGTTACGAAGGAACCGACGTCACCTCCCTGCGCCGTTCCTTCGAGGAAGCGGTCGACGACTATCTGGAAACCTGCCAGGCGGCAGGCCACGCCCCGGAAAAACCATTCAAGGGCTCCTTCAACGTCCGCGTCGGCGCCGCCCTGCACCAGCGCGTCGCCATCGCCGCGAGCCAGCGGGGAATGACCTTGAACAAGTTCATCGTCGAGGTGTTGGAACGGGAGGCGGGAAAAGATCTGGCAGTGTAGAATACCTCTGCTGGCGGGATGGCCGTCAGTCCCCTGCTCCACCTTGACCGGATATACCCTCCCCTCCCCGTAGAGGCCCGCCGGTGCTCTGGTTCCCCCTCACCCTCTTCTGCGCCCTCGCCCTGGCGAGCAGCGTCGCCCTGGGGAAAAAGCCCCTCGGCAAGGAGGCGATCATCGCCGCCTCGCCGAGGGTCATCGCCGCCTTCTACTTCCCCCTGCTCCCCTGCCCCCCCCGTTGCCACAGGTCGGACAGAATTTCCTTGAAAAGAGAGGAAGAAAATGGCAACTATGGCCCGGCCAAAGATAACCTCCTTCATCCTCTTTTCCTGCAGCCGGAACGGCCGCGGGGGGCGGGCCGACCATGCTTCATCAACCCCACAAGTGGCTGCTGCTCAAACTGTTCCTGGTCTGGCTTCTCCTCTCGCTGGTCATCGGCGGGCTGGTGCGCTACCTCGGCAACGTCCAGTTGGACAACCATGTCGTCAGCCAGGCCCGGTCGGAAACCGACAACTACGCGCTGGCGGTCGCCACCTATCTGGAAGCCCCCTCTCCCGAAGCCCTGACCCTCCTCGATCGCAAAATTCGGACATCCATCGAACAGGACAACCTGATCGTGGTCGAGTTTTACGACAGCGATGCGAGAAAGTTTACCGAAGCGATCAAACCCTCGGCCCAGGCGATCGAGGAACAACTCCCCAAGCACGGGACAGGTTTTGCCGGTCGGGAGGGGACCTTGTGCGAAAAAATGACGCTCGGTCCGGAGACCTACCTGCGGGTCTTTGTCCCCATCCACCGCAAGGACGGTCGCCGGATCGGCTATCTGGAAGGAATCTACCGGGCCCCGGCAGAGATGGTGGCGCGGAGCAAGCAACAAATCTTCTGGTCCTTGCTCCTGGTCGTGCTGGTGATCTTCACCACCAGCCTGGTCCTCTATCCCCTGATCCTGCGTCTCAACCGCAAGCTGATCGATTATTCCCAACAGCTGGCACTGACCAATGTCGGCCTGCTAAAGGTCCTGGGCAACGCTGTCGCTAAACGGGACAGCGATACCAACATTCACAACTACCGGGTCACCCTCTATTCGGTGCGGATCGGCGAACTGCTGGGGTTGCCCTCTGCCGCGATGCAGGGACTGATCAAGGGCGCTTTTCTGCATGACCTGGGTAAAATCGCCATCAGCGACAACATCCTTCACAAAGCGGGACGCTTGACCGCCGCGGAGATCGAGATCATGAAATCCCACGTCGACCACGGCGAAGATATCCTGCGGAGTTACGACTGGCTGCGCGACGGCATCGAGGTAACCCGCTGCCACCACGAAAAATTCGATGGCAGCGGCTATCCCCAAGCCCTGAAGGGGGCAGCGATTCCCCTCAATGCCCGGATTTTTGCGATTGCGGACGTCTTCGACGCCCTGACCTCCAAACGCCCTTACAAAGAGCCGTTTAGTTTCGAGACTGCGGTCGCAATCCTGCATGAATCCTCGGGGAGCCATTTCGACCCGGCGGTTTCGCAGCTGTTTCTCGACCACGCGGCCGCGCTCTATGCCGAAATCGGCAATGATGACGAAGTCTTTCTACAGGCCAAGCTCGAATCCTGTATCGCCACCTATTTCCACTAGCCACTCAGTCCCAAGGAGTCGCCCCCCATGTTTCCACGCATTCTCGCCGTTCTAATTGCCGCCGCCTGGTTGTTACCTTTCTCAGCCGCAGCCAAACCAGCTCCGCCGGAGGAGATGAACCAGATTTTCACCGACTTCATTCACACCGAGGAACGAATCGAAAAAGGGGAGTGGGACCAGGTTCGCCAATGGCTGGTGGAGTTGCAGGGCAAGCAGGCTTTTTTCGCCAGTCTGGAGCAGTCCGCTCCTGCAGCGACCATTTCCCACTTCCGCGACCGGCTTATGGCCCTGGAAAGTGCGCTGGGCGGACCCAGCAGCCAGGTGGTCCAGCAACGGTTTCTCGATCTTTACAACGGCCTGCTGGCACTGATGGCCTGCTACGATTTCAAAGTTCACCCCCTGATCTTCGCCTTGCAGAATGACTTCCGGGAAATGGACGCAGCGCTGAAGATTTGGAATTGGGCCAAGATCGACAGCGAAATCAAGGATATCGATGAGTTTTATCCGCATTTTGAGGTTCTTTTGCGCGAGCGGGGAGTGCCCGGGAGCCTGAGCGAGGGGTTCAAAGAGGAGTTGATCCGTTTCAAGACGGCCAGATCGCAGGGGGACCGCCCCGAGACGCTAAGGAGCTTCGCCGCGTTGAACCAGCTCTTCTCGGTACAGTCCCATCGGTTGAACGCCGCGCCATAAGTCTTTTGCCGGAGGGCTGAAAGTTCGCTCCCCCGGCACCCCGGGTGGGTAGAGTAGAGGGCAGGATTCACCCTGCCCTTTACTCTACCCTTTTCCCGTTTCGTTCATAGCTCGATTCCTTTTGGTACGCAGTTCAGCGTCATGCCAGCAGACTGCGAGCCGCGGCAACGATCGCCGCGGCAGAAATACCAAGCTTCTCCAGGTTGACCGCGCCGGGAGCCGAGGCGCCGAAACGGTCGATGCCGATCACCTGGCCGCCGGGGCCGACATAGCGCTCCCAGCCGAAGCTGGCCGCGGCCTCGATGGCGATCCGGGCGCTGACCTGGGGTGGCAGGACCTGGTCGCGGTAGTCCTGCGGCTGGGCAGCGAAGAGTTCCCAGGAGGGGAGGCTCACCACCCGCACCCGCCAGCCTTCCTCGGTCAACCGTTCCCGGGCAGCAAGCGCGGTATGCACCTCCGAACCGCTGGCGATCAGGATCAGATCGGCGGCCTCCGGCCCCGGCGGGTCGAGCAGCACATAGCCGCCCCGGGCCAGCCCGCTGGCCGGGGCCACCTGTCCGCGGTCGAGAATCGGCAGGTCCTGCCGGGAAAAGACCAGGGCCACCGGGCCGTCGTCAATGCGCATCGCCACCCGCCAGGCCTCGGCGACCTCGTTGCCATCGGCGGGGCGGATGACCGTCAGGTTCGGCATCGCCCGCAGGCTGGCCAGTTGCTCGATCGGCTGATGGGTCGGGCCGTCCTCGCCAAGGGCAACGGAGTCGTGGGTGAAGACGTACTTGACGGGAAGGCGGCTGAGCGCCGCCAGCCGCAGGGAGGGGCGCAGGTAATCGGAGAAGATGAAGAAGGTGGCGCCGAAGGGGCGGATGCCGCCGTGGGCCGCCATGCCGTTGAGGATGCCGCCCATGGCATGTTCGCGCACGCCGAAAGCGATATTGGCGCCGCGGTAGCTCCACTCCCCGCCGGGCGAGCCTTCGACGCTGTCGTCGCCGGAGCCCGGGGCCTGAAAGCTGCCCCGCCCTTTCAGGGCGGTCTTGGTCGAGGGGTCGAGGTCCGCCGAGCCGCCGATCAGGTTGCCGACCTTGCGGGCGATGGCATTGAGCACTTCGCCGCCGGCCGAGCGGGTGGCGATTGGCTTGTGGTCGGCCGCGAAGACCGGGATCTCCTCGTCCCACCCCGGCGGCAGCTCGCCGGCCTGGTAGCGCCGCCACTCGGCCATTGCGGCGGGATACGCCTGGGCATAGGCGCCGAGCAGATCGTCCCACTTGCGCTCCAGCAACCGGCCGGTGTCGACCAACTGGCGGAAACGGGCCAAGGCTTCGGGGGGGATGTGAAAGGCCGGTTTAAGCGGCCAGCCAAGGTGGTGCTTGGTCGCCGCGACCTCTTCCGCTCCGAGAGGGGAGCCATGGGCCTCACAGCTGTCCTGTTTGTGGGGACTGCCGAAGCCGATATGGGTGCGGACCCGCAGCAGCGACGGACGGGAGGTCTCGGCCTTGGCGGCGGCAAGGGCCTGGTCGATCGCTGCGACATCATTGCCGTCGGCGACATCGAGAACCTGCCAGCCGCAGGCGGCGAAGCGTACCCCGACGTCCTCCGTAAAGGTGATGCGGGTGCCCGCGGCCAGCGAAATCAGGTTGTCGTCGTAGAGGAGGATCAACTTGCCGAGACCCAGATGCCCGGCCAGTGAAACGGCCTCGGCGGCGACCCCCTCCATCAGGTCACCGTCACTGCACAGCCCGTAGGTAAAATGATTGACCAGGGGCAGACCGTCCCTGTTGAAGCGGGCGGCGAGCCAGGCCTCGGCCATGGCCAGGCCAACGGCGTTGGCGACCCCCTGGCCGAGGGGGCCGGTGGTGACCTCGACACCGGGGGTTTCGCCCCGCTCGGGATGCCCCGGAGCGCGGCTTCCCCATTGCCGGAAGTGCTTGATCTGCTCCAGGGGCAGATCGTAGCCGGCGAGGTGCAGCAGGGCGTAGAGGAGGGCGCTGCCGTGGCCGGCGCTGAGGACGAAGCGGTCGCGGTCGGGCCAGGCGGGGTTTTGCGGGTTGCAGCGCAGGTGCCGGGTCCACAGGGTATAGGCGATGGCGGCCGCGCCCATGGGCAGGCCGGGATGCCCCGAATCGGCCTTTTCGACCATGTCGACGGCGAGCATGCGAAGGGTGTTGATACAGAGGGTATCGAGATCGTTGCGGGAATCGATGGCCTGTTCCGTCATGCCGCTGCTCCTTTTTCCTGACTCTGGTTCAAGGCCACGGCGGCGGCGCCGATCACTCCGGCATCGCTGCCAAGAGCGGTCGCCACGACCTCCAGACCTTCTCCGGCGACGGCCAGGGCCCGTTGCCGGATCCCCTGATCGATCCTTGCGACCAGTTCGGGCAGGCCATCAATCACCCCCCCGCCGAGAATCAGACGCCGGGGATTGAAGGCGTTGACCAGACCGACACAACCGGCGATCAGCGCCAAGGTGACTTCATCGACAATCCTGCGGGCCAGCGGGTCGCCGGCGCGCAGGCCGGCCGCGACGATCGCCGCGCTCAACTCTTCCCCCTGATCCGCGGCGAGCTGGCGCAAAACGGCGCCGGCGCCGGGATCGGCGAGAACCGCCTCCCGGGCGCGCCGGGCGATGGCCCAGCCACCGGCCAGGGCCTCGAAGCAGCCGCGGTTATCACAATGGCAGGGAGGACCATGGAGATCGACGGTCATGTGCCCGATCTCCCCGGCACTGTTGCTGCTCCCGGCCAGGATCCGGCCGTCGCTGACGATGCCACCGCCGATGCCGGTCCCGACGAAGAGGCAAACCAGGTCGGCACAGCCCTGGCCGGCGCCGAACCGCCATTCCGCCCAGGTGGCGGCCCGCACGTCGTTGACCAGCACCACCGGCAGCTGGAGCTCCCTTTGCAACTCGGCCTGCAGCGGCACATCGTGCCAGCCGAGGTTGGGGGCAAAGCGAACCACGCCGTCGGCGGCGCGGACCTGCCCGGCAACCCCGACGCCGAGGCCGGCCGGCGTTGTAGGCGCCGCTTCCTGCAGGTCCCGGCACGCCTCGACAATCTGGTCCCGGACCCGCCCGGGTCCGCCATCAGCATCGGTCGACAGGCGTCGGTCCGCCAGGATGCGGCCATCGCCGGCGACCAACGCCAGCTTGATCTTGGTTCCCCCCAGGTCGACCCCGAGGGTGCACGGTTCAGCCATCATAAGCTCCTCATGGTTGCTGCCGGCGGTCGCCGCTGCCGACGTTCCGCTGCCGGAAAAAGTTGAAACCGGACCCGCGAGAGGATTCATCCTTCGGCAGTCCGGTCGATTGGTGTTGTGGCGGGTTCGTCGTCCGGCAGCTTGGGTGGCAACGGGAATGCACGTTCAAACCTTTCGTTCCATTACCCGCCATCAATTGTAGTGCAACTCGCCGCTCCCGCAAGCCGGACCGCCCCATTCTTCCCGCTTATCCATCACCTGTGTGCCCCATGGCAGTCATCAGGACGCTGGCTCAACCAGAGGAAAAAGTGGGAAGGCTAACACAACCCTAACAATCCGCTAGTAAAAGCATGCCGGTTTTTAAATCTGGTGTTTTGAGGGTCGCCAAGAGCGGCCATGCCTGTTATTTTAGCGAGGCGGCCCCGTCGGCCTGGAAGCTCCCTGCCAGCCCGGGCCATCCCCACAACCAGGTCGAGTGCCACCCCGGTAACAAGGGCGCTCACATTTGCAACGACGCAATGGAGATGAACGCATATGAGCATTGAATTATGGATGGTCGGAGTCGGCATCCTCGGCCTCTTTTCGATTTTCGCAATCTTCGTCGGCGTCAGCAACGACGCCGTCAACTTCCTCAACTCCTCCATCGGCTCCCGGGTTGCGCCCCGGACCGTCATCCTCACCGTCGCGGGGCTCGGCATCATGGCCGGGGTGACCTTCTCCAGCGGCATGATGGAGGTCGCCCGCAAGGGGATCTTCAATCCGCAGTTCTTCACCATGCCGGAGCTGTTGACCATCTTCCTCGCGGTGATGCTCGCCAACGTCATCCTCCTCGACCTCTTCAATACCTACGGCCTGCCGACCTCGACCACCGTTTCCATTGTCTTCGAGCTCCTTGGCGCCGCCGTCGCGGTCTCCGTGCTGAAGATCGTCCAGAGCGGCGACAGCCTGGTAACTGTCGTTAACTACATCAACTCCGCCAAGGCGATCACCATCATCATGGGGATCCTGCTCTCGGTGGTAATCGCCTTTGTCAGCGGCGCCGTGGTCCAGTTCTTCACCCGGCTCCTCTTCACTTTCGATTATCGCCAGCGCATGAAACGCTATGGGGCGCTCTGGGGCGGCCTGGCCCTGGCTTCGATCACCTACTTCATCCTCGTCAAGGGGGCCAAAGGGGCCGCCTTCATTACCCCGGCGACGGTGGCCTGGATCAACGGCAACGTCTTTACCCTGCAGCTGATCATCTTCGCCGTCTCCGTGGTGGTGCTGGCGGTGCTGCAGGCATTCAAGGTCAACATCCTCAAGCCGATCGTGCTGATCGGCACCTTCGCCCTGGCAATGGCCTTTTCCGCCAACGACCTCGTCAATTTCATCGGCGTCCCCCTCGCCGGGCTGCAGGCCTACAAGGCGGCCCTGGCGAGCGCCAACCCCCTCACCGTCCCCATGGGCGCCCTGGCGCAGAAGGTCCAGACCGAAACGGCGCTGCTCCTCCTTTCCGGGCTGATCATGGTGGTGACCCTGTGCCTGTCGAAGAAAGCGCGCACCGTCACCGAGACCGAGATCAGCCTTGCCCAGCAGGAAGAGGGGCAGGAGCGTTTCGAGTCGATTTTCCTCTCGCGCTCCATCGTGCGCCTGGTCCTTGGCATCTTTGATATGGCCCGCGCCGTCATCCCGGCCCCGCTGCGACTGTTTGTCCACCGCCGCCTCGACCCGGCGCTGGCCCCCCTGGCCGTGGGCGGGGGCGAGCGCCCATCCTTCGACCTGCTGCGCGCCGCCGTCAACCTGATGGTGGCGAGCGCCGTGGTCTCCTACGCCACCGCCAACAAGCTCCCCCTCTCCACCACCTATGTCACCTTCATGGTCGCCATGGGAAGCTCCTTCTCCGACCGCGCCTGGGGCCGGGAGAGCGCCGTCTACCGTGTCACCGGCGTATTGACGGTCATCGGTGGCTGGTTTCTCACCGCGGTCGCCGCCTTCATCTTTGCCGGCCTCTTCGCCGCTATCATCTTCTACGGCCAGGCCTTTGGCGTCCTGCTGCTGATCGTCCTAACGGTGGTGATGGTGCGCAATGCCCACCGCAAGCACCGCACCCTCACCGAGGAAGCGCAGAAGGAGAAGATCTTCAACCTCAAGTCGGTCGAGGACCCGAGCGGCGCGATCGCCACCACCTTCGAGCACATGAGCCTCTTCCTCGGCGAGATCCGCACTTCCCTCGACCTCGCCCTCGACGCGCTCTTCCGCCAGCGGATCGACCTTTTGACCGTGGAGCGCAGGAAGATGAACAAGGTGCAGAGCTGGACCAACATCATCAGCGCCAACATCTTCAAGGCGATGCGCATCCTCGACCAAAAAGGGATGACCGTCTCCTACCGCTATGCCCAGGCGATCCGGCGCCTGCAGAAGTTCAATGACGGCTACCGCGACATCGTGCTGCGCGGCTATACCCATGTCGGCAACCACCACAAGGGGCTGTTGCCGGAGCAGGTCGAGGAGCTGGAGCAGGTGCGCCGGCAGCTCCACGATATCCTGGTCGAGGTGGAAGCAACCTTCAACCGCCGGCAGCCCGCCGACATTGCCGGGCTGCACGAGAAGGACAGCCGGCTGCGCGCCCTCGCCGCCGAGCTCAACGAGCGCCAGGCCGCGCGGATCAAGGACAATACCTCCAAGACTCGCCTCAGCATCCTCTACTACGGCATCATCGGCAATGCCATGATGCTCAGCAAGCAGAGCATGGAGTTGCTGGAGATCTTTGCGACCTCCTTCAGCAAGGTTGATAAATAACGAAATCCGGCAGCCGTTGCATGCAAAAGAGCCGGTCCCTCAAGGGGCCGGCTCTTTTGCTTTGCTGTGACGGGGAGGGGCTAGCGGAAGATCCGGCCGACCAGGCTGGCTGCCGACTCGAGCACCTTGAGGAGCGCTTCGCCGACGGGATCACTCTCCGGTTCTTCTGCCAGCGGTAACGACGGGCGCACCCTGGCGGCGCCGGCGGCAATCTCCTCGCGGCGCTGCTGCAGCCGCTGTTGCGCGCGCAGTTCCCCGCCGGCCCGTTTCCACTCCATCAGGTGGATCAGCTCGCCATTGTCGAGCCAGACCCCGTGCGCCTTGCACTGGTCCATCACCACGCCGCTGGTGGCGCCGAAGTTGACCCGGTTCATGAACTTGCGGCACTCGGGGCACCTGACGTAACGCACGCCGCGGTCCCTGCTCGCCCGCTGCTGGTTGATATTGACGATCTCCTGGAAGTTGACGACGAAGGCGGGGGCGACGGTTGCATCGAGAAAGGCCTGAACCTCGCCGGGATCGAAGAAGAGCCCGTAGCAGGTGGCGCAGCGCTCGACAGCGAAGGAACCGTCCTGTCCCAGACGGATCGTCGTCATCGCCGTTTCGCAGTCGGGACAGATGCGTTGCGACAGTTCATGGGTTTCGGCGAAGCGTCGCATCCCGAGGACGTCGAGGTCGTTGCGGGTGCCGCAGTAGCTGCAGAAGGCGGTGTTGACCGGCAGTGGCGCGGAACAGCTGGTGCACAGGGCCATGGGAGCAACCTTACAACGTATCGAGGATCTGCTGGCGCTTGGCCGCGTACTCCTCGTCGGTGATCAACGCCTCGGCGTGGAGCTTTTTCAGCTTGGCCAGCTTCGCGGCCGGATCGGCCGCTGCGGGAGTCGGTGCCGCCGGCGCGGCAGACCCGGCAGCCATCGACTGGGCCAGGGTCTGCCCCATGCCGAGCCCGGCGCCGAGCCCCATCCCCATGCCGGCGCCGCCCCCTTCGTTGCGGGCAGCCTCGCGCAGCGCCTCGAGGCGCTGCAGCTCGGCGAAATCGACGCCGACCTCCTTGAGCGCGCGGGCTTCGGCGGCGAGATCGGCGATGCGCCCGATGCGCCGCACCGTTTCATCGTCAAAGGTCGTCCCCTCGATGCGGAAGTCACTCACTTCGAAACCGAGCTGGGCAAAATCGGCGCTCAGCCGCGGCGCCAGCGATGCCGCGATCTCTTCGCGCTGGGCATCGATCTCGGTGAAGGGGAGGCTCAACTCGGCGATATGGTCACTGATCGACTGCACCAGCCGTTCGGCCATGATGCTGCGGAAATCACCGCTGGTGAAGTTGCGGTGGCCACCGACGACGTTGACGAAGAAGTCGCGTGGCTCGACAATCCGATAGCTGAAGTTGCCAAAAGCCTTGACCGTCACCGGGATGCCGTATTTCGGGTCCTCGTACTTGATCGGCGCCAGCGTCCCCCACTTCTGGTTGAGGATGCGGGTAGTGCGGAAGAAGTAGATACCGACCTTGTGCTCGCTCTCAAAGGACTGCATCACCTTCCTGATCGTCGTCCAGAAGGGGATGTTGGCGGTGGCCAGCTCGACCAGGCACGGTTCGGTGAGCAGGGCGTGAATTTTCCCCTCGTAGACAAAGATGCATCCCTGGCCGGGATTGACGATCAGTTTCGAGGCGTTCTTGATCTCGTCGCCGTTGTCCCCCCACTGGTAAAAGAGGAGGTCGGGACCGGGGTCACGCCACTCGATGACCGAGCGCAGCTGCCGTTTGATGCCGTCGAGGATGTCCATGGGTTCCTCCTTGAAAGACGTTGGGACCGATAGGTCCTATAAGACCTATTGGACCTATACAAAATTATCTTTTGGGAATCGGGGCTTTTTGCTGCCCCGAGCATCACCGTTAGCGGCCGCGGCCATTGTAGATCGGGCCGCCGGCGGCCTGGTAGGCCTGCAACAGCGCGATAGCGGTCGGGCGCAGCACGTCGCGCTCGACGGCGATGCCGCGCCGTTGCAGACCGCCGATCCAGTCAGCCGGTTTTTCCCCCTCGTCGAAGCCGAGGGCGCGGGCATCGCCGTCGCCAGCCCCGCAGACCAGACGCTGCACTCCCGACCAGGGGATGGCGCCGAGACACATGGCGCAGGGTTCGCAGCTGCTGACCAGCTCGCAGGCGGGCCGACCGGAAGCGCCGAGATCAAAGGTACCCACCACCTGCTGGGCCAGCATCAGGGCGACGATCTCGGCGTGCAGTACCGAGGAGCCGGCGGCGAGGACCATGTTCACCCCCGGCGCGATCAGTTCGCCGCTGGCGGAATCGAAGACCGCCGCGGCAAAGGGGCCGCCACCGAAGGCAATGTTCTGCCGCGCCAGTTCCAGCACCAGGCGCATCCGCGCCTCGGAATCGGGCAGCCGGGCCGGGAACTCGGCAACGCAGAGCTCAACCCAGGCCGGCAGGGTGATGATCATGTGGGGGGTGGTCATTTAGCGCCTTTGATGATTGGTCCTATAGGTCCCACAGGACTCAGGGACCTAGGAAACTGTTAGATCAACCTTCTACCACTTCGGCCCCGGCTGCCTGCATCTTCTTCAGAGCCTCTTCGCCGCCGGCGGCGGTCACCGGCCGGCAGCCAGCACGGATCAGCTTGACGGCAAATCCCGCGCGCCGCGCGTCGAGAACCGTGGCGAGGACGCAGACATCGAGGGCCAGGCCGCCGACCCAGAGGCGCCGCACGCCGTCACGGCGCAGCTGCTGCTCAAGACCGGTCTGGTCAAAGGCCGAATTCTGATCCTGGTCGAAGCGGGTCCCCTTGGTGACGATCACCGTCGATGCGGGGAGCTGAAGCCCGGGGTGAAAGGCCGCCCCCGGCGAATCCTGCAGGCAGTGAATCGGCCAGGGTCCACCCTGGGGTGCGAAACTCGGATGGCTGGCGGGGTGAAAATCGCGCGAGGCGTAAAGGGGGATCCCCGCCGCCGCCGCGGCGGCAGCCAGCCAGCGGTTGAGAACCGGAACCACCTGGTCGCCGGCGGTAATCGGCAGGGCGCCGCCGGGACAGAAGTCGTTCTGCACGTCGACCACCAGCAGGCCATCGCCGGCCCGCATCTTCTTCATGAAATCGCTCATGCTTTTTCCTCCCTGCCGGGCGCCGGACGCCAGCGCGAGCGGAGTCGCGTCAGCTCCCGACCATCCTTGTCGCTCACCAGTTGATGCAGAAAAACGGCGCGTTCCCCCTGCTCCAGGGTCTGGGTGCGAACCACTACCCGGTCGCCGTAGAAAGCCTCGGCCCGAAAGCCGATTTCGATCGACTCGGGGAGCCAGTGCCGGGCGATTTCGCCGGGAACCGTCTCCAGCGCCCAGTCGGCATAGACAGTGTTGTTGACATGGCCGTTGAGGTCGAGATCGCCGTAGCGTACCCGGAAGGGGAGCTCGAGATCGACCTGCGCCGGCAGCGGCAGAGAGGGAAAGCTGTCGACCAGGGCACGGCGCTCAACGAGGGGATAGTCGCTGAGGTGCTCGGCGAGGCGGACCGGTCGCCGGCTCTCCAGGCCGATCAGAACCCAGGAGCTGGTGGCGCTGACGAGCGGCACTCCCAGCCGATCGCAGACCTCAAAATCGCGCAAGGCAAAGAGGTGCTGGCGCGAAGAGGGCCAGGTACGAATTTCGACCTCTTCCCCGAGGCGGGGATAGCGCTCGATGCGCAGGTGGTAACGGGAGAGCACCCAGGTGACCTGGCGGCGCTGCATCTGGGTGACGGAAAAGCCGAGGGCGGCGGCGTGGTTGCCGGCGATATCCTGCAGGTAGTTGAGGAGGGCGACCGGACGCAGGCGACCACCGGCATCGACCTCGTAGCTGTGCACCAGATAGTGGCTGCAATAGGGATTGGGCGCGGCCGGCGCGGTCATCGCGATGCTCCGGGCAGAAGGGACCGAATGACGAGGTTCGACCTGGCGTTGCAACCAGGGCCCGGTGGCGGAAAACTTTCCCCGGCAGGTCAGGCTGCGCCAGAATACCCCATCCTCCGCCGTCCGGCAAGGGTCGGAAGCACCGGACTAGTGGAGCACCTGCTGCAGATAGGCCCGTGCCAGGCCCAGCCTCACCCGCGTCAGCCAGACTGTTCAGGATCAATCCAGGCAACCCGGTCGCGCCCTTCGGCCTTGGCCTTGTAGAGCCCCTGGTCAGCCCGTTGCAGCACCAGGTTGAGATCGTGCTCCCCCGGTCGTGCGGTCGCCACCCCGAGACTGACCGTCACCTTCAAAAGCGGTCCCGCGAAGACGAAGGGGCGCTCTTTGATGGCCAGGCGGACCCGCTCGGCAGCGGCCACTGCCCCCTTGAAGGAGGCATCGGGCAGGAGGAGGAGGAATTCCTCCCCGCCGTAACGGCCGAAAAGGTCGTAGTCGCGTACCGTGGATTGCACCCGGGCAACGACCTCCCGCAATACCTGGTCCCCGGTCAGATGACCATAGGTGTCGTTGACTTTCTTGAAGTGATCGATGTCGAGCATGATGAAACTGAGGTCATAATCGTCCTTCTGCTTGCGGCGACGATCGATCCGCGAAATCTCTTCCCGGGCCCGGGCGAGAATGGTGCCGCGGTTGAAGGCGCCGGTCAGGGCGTCCGTCGTGGCCATGGCATGCAACTGCTGCTGTACCTCGGCAACGCGACCGGTAGCCTTTTTGACAAAGATGAAGGCAATGCCGAAGACAGCGAGCAGGATTCCCCCCAGAATCAGGATTGAATTGACAACGATGGTGGTGATTTCCCGACGGTAGCGGGTGACGTCGGCATAGACCTCGAAGGCCCCGACCACGGTATCGGCAACCCGGACCGGAACATAGGTCTCGACCACGTCGACATCGAGTTTCTCCTCGTCCGCGAGATCGCGAACCGACCCCTTGTTTTCGAGGTGAGAGTCAGGGCGCCCCTGCAAAGCCCGCAACAACCTGAAGTTTTCGGCATCGATCTTGCCGATGAGGGCCGGCTCGGTGCTGAAGATGACCACCCCGCCGGCATCGTAAACCTTGATCTTGACGATCTGGAAGGAGTGCAGAAAGCGGCGCAGACGACGGTCGAGAACATCCTGGTACATTGGATCAACAAAGAGCTTCTCCTTGCCGTCCGCACCGAGCGTAAAGAGGAGATCGCGCTGTTCGTCGATCAGCACCCGGCTGATGTGCTCGGCATCCTCCTCGGCACTGCGGATTATGTGGCCGGAATAAACATGGTAAATGCCGTAGCCGCTGCCAGCGATAATGATCAGGGCAGAAATGCCGGCGACAATCGCCAGGCGTCGCAACAGCAGCCCTACACTCCCCCGGGCGACGGATGATTGCTCGTCGACCGTCATCAGCTGCTCCGGGCAGAAGAAGAAATCCACAAATTTTCGGGATTATAACAGCAATTTTTCACCATGGTCCGCCTACAGGTCAATGGCGAGCGATTTTCCAGCACTGGTGGATGCGCGGATTGCGGGCGAAGTCGGGGGGGATGGTCTGACGGCTGATCTCTTCGACCACCAGGCCGTCAAGCGCCTCCCGGTCAAGGCGGAACTGGCGATGGTTGGTGGAGAAGATGAGGATGCCGTCGTCGGTGAGGAGACTGGCCGCGACCAGCAGCAGGTCGACATGGTCGCGCTGGACGTCGAAGGTGCCGTCCATGCGCTTGGAGTTGGAAAAGGTCGGCGGATCGAGGAAGATCAGGCCGTAGCGCCCCCGCTCCCGCGCCAGCCACTCGCGGCAGTCGGACTGGATCAGGCGGTGCGCCGCTCCCTTGAAGCCGTTCAGCTCCAGGTTGCGCCGCGCCCAGTCGAGGTAGGTGCGCGACAGATCGACGCTGGTGGTCGTGGCAGCTCCCCCTTTGGCGGCGTGGACCGTGGCGCTGCCGGTGTAGGCAAAGAGGTTAAGGAAATCGCGTCCGAGAGCCAATTCCCCGAGGAGTTGGCGGGTCGGGCGGTGGTCGAGAAAGAGCCCGGTGTCGAGGTAGTCGCGCAGGTTGACCAAAAGCCGGCACTCCCCTTCGCGGACCTCGTGGAACTCGCCGGAGGCGGCAAGCTTGCGGTACTGCTCGCTCCCCTTCTGCTGCTGACGCACCTTGAGAAAGACCCGTTCCCTCGGGACGGCGAGGACCTCGCGCACCGCCGCCAGCGCCTCGCGCAGCCGCACCCTGGCCTGGTGGGAATCGACCGTCTTCGGCGGCGCGTACTCCTGGACATGCACCAGGTCGCCGTAGAGGTCGACCGCAACTGCGTATTCGGGGAGGTCGGCGTCGTAGAGGCGATAACAGCTGATCCCTTCGCGGCGGGCCCAGCGGCCGATATTCTTCAGGTTCTTGCGCAGCCGGTTGGCAACCATCTGCGCCCCGGGGTTGAGCTCCCGCGCGCTTTCCTTACCGTCGCCGGCAGCGGCGAAGAGCTCACAGAGCAGCAGCTGGCACTTGATCGGACCGTTGAAGAAGGGGTGACTGCGGCGAGCGCGCAGCCCGAGGGCCCGGCCGAGCTCCGGATTGCCGGTGAAGATTGCCGCCTGCCAGCCGGCAAATTCGCTGCGCAGCCGCTCGCCGAGGGTGGCGTAGAGCCCTTCGAGCTGGGCGATTTCGCCGAGGCGTTCGCCATAGGGAGGATTGGTGATCACCAGGCCCGGCGGGCCGCCAGGCGCGGGGTTGCGCAGCCGGGCGAGGTCGCCGCGCCGGAAGTTGACCTGCCCGGCCAGGCCGAGACGCTCGGCGTTGGCCTGCGCGGCGCGCAGTGCCGCCGGGTCGGCATCGAAACCATAGAGGGGGGGGAGTTTAACCAGGCCGGCTTCGCGCCGCTCCGCGGCTTCGGCGAGCAGCTCGGACCAGGCGTCGGGCTGGTGGCCGGGCCAGCGCAGAAAACCGAAGGATTCCCGGCCCAGCCCGGGCGCGATATCGGCGGCGATGAGTGCCCCTTCCAGCAGCAGGGTGCCGGAGCCGCAGAGGGGATCGACCAGCGCCCCGCCGCCCTTGGCGATCGCCGGCCAGCCGGCGCGCAGCAAAAGAGCCGCGGCGAGATTCTCCTTGAGGGGCGCCGCCGCCCCTTCGATGCGGTAGCCGCGCCGGTGCAGGCTCTCGCCGGAGAGATCGAGAGCGAGGGTTGCCTGGTCGCGAAAGAGATAGAGATTGATGCGCAGGTCGGGACGGACGGTATTGACCGCGGGGCGGGCGCCAGTGGCGTCGCGGAAGCGGTCGACGATCGCATCCTTGATCCGGAGGGCGGCGTAGCGGGAATGGGTGATGGCCGAGGCGTTGACCACCGCATCCACGGCGAGGCTGCCATCGACGGCGAGGTGCTCTTCCCAGGGAAGCTCCCGCGCCGCGGCGTAGAGGGCGTCGGGGTCAGCGGCGGCAAAGGTCGCCAGCGGCAGCAGGATGCGGCTCGCCAGGCGCGACCAGAGGCAGGCGCGGTAACTGACGGCCAGGGGACCGGCAAAGGCGACGCCGCCATGGGTCTCGCGAACCTCACTGGCGCCGAGTTCGGCCAGTTCGACGGCAAGGAGCTGTTCCAGCCCGGCGGGGGCGGTGGCGAAAAAAAAAGTGTGGTTCATCGTTGAGGTTCCTGAGGAGCGCGGTGCTCCGGACAATTCCGACCTTTGGATCTTTCTGAAACCCGAGAGGCGTCTCTCACTCGTTCGCTCTGCTCACTAGAGATCACAGAGGGCACAGAGTAAGTCCTTGAACTAATCCTCTGATTTTAAAAGCAAAAGCGAAGAATTTTAATTAATCTCTGTGTTCTCTGTGCGCTCTAGCGACCGCAGGGAGCGGGTGAGAGACGCCTTTGCCTTGTTTGCGCCGTATTCAACCACCGTCAGCCTCATGGCGCCTCGCCAGCGCTGCCTTGATCTCTTCGACGCAGGCGTAGGGGATGCGCAGCTGCCCGCGGCCGCTGCCGATCTTGATCGCCCCCTCCTCGCTGCCGTGAAAATCGGAGCCACCGGTGACCAGCAGGCCGCGTCGGCGGGCGAGGGTGATGTACCACTCGATGTCGTGGCGGCTGGCGCCGCTGTTCCAGGCTTCGACGCCGTCGAGCCCGAGGGTGACGAAGGTATCGAGGAGTTCGCCGAGGACCTTGCGGTCGCTGGTGACAAAGGGGGGGTGGGCGAGGACCGCCACGCCGCCGGCGCGGTGCACCAGGTCGATCGCTTCGCTGAAGGGGAAGAAGCGCTTCTCGACATTGCAGGGGACGAGGTAGCGTAAAAACGCCTCCTCGGTGTTCCTGACGTAGCCAGCCGCGATCAGCTCCTGGGCGATATGGGGACGGCCGACACTGCCGCCGGCACGGGCGAGGACCTTCTCGAAGGCGATCGCCTCCCGCTTTTCCGTCGCCAACCGGGCGTTGATCTGCTCGACGATGCGTTCGTTGCGGCGCGCGCGGAAGTCGCGAAATTCGGCGAGGGTGTTTTTCAGCTCAGGGTCGTGATGGTCGAAGCCATAGCCGAGCAGGTGGAGGTCGGAGAATTTTTCCCAGACCGTCGACAGCTCGACCCCGGAGATCACCTCGACGCCCAGCTCCGCACCGGCGGCCATGGCCGCGTCGATGCCATCGACGTTGTCGTGATCACAGAGGGCGATGGCGGCCAGTCCCGCTTCTGCCGCCAGGCGCACCACCTCGTGCGGCGGATGGAGACCGTCGGAGCAGGTGGAGTGGAGATGAAGATCGACAAGTCTGGTCATAAGTTCCAATCGTCTCTCACCCGTTCGCTCTGCTCACTCGAGATCACAGAGGTCACGGAGAAATTCATTAGTTAGCAACCCGGGTGATTCCATCCTTCAACAGAACCTCGTTGAAATTAATCAACAGCCCGAGGGGTTTATTGGCAAGCCGCAAATAGGTAAGCACCTGTTTGAAATGAACCGGTTGGATTTTATCGACCGATTTGAGTTCCACGATGAGCCGGTCCTCTACCAACAGGTCGATCCGCAATCCACTTTCGAAAACCTTTTGCCCGCGGTAATGAATAGGCAAACCGACCTCGGAAGCAGCCTTCAGGTCCCTTTCCCTGAGTTCATAAAGCAAACAGTTCTGGTAAACCGACTCCAGCAAACCTGGACCAAGCTCCCGGTGAACCGCCAGGGCCGCGCCGATGACTTCCCGGCTCAACGTATTCAGATTCATCTTCCCCCTCCAGCATGCAGTATTTTCTCTGTGCCCTCCGTGCCCTTTGTGAGAGACGCCTTAGACTTACCGTTTCTTGACCCGAAACCCCGCCTTCTCGAAGGCCGCCGCCGCATCGACCGCTCCCTGAGCCGGTCGCTCCCTCTTCTCCTGCCTGCGCGGTTCCGGAACTCCGCCCGCCTGCGCCTCCTTGATCGAAAGAGCGATACGCTTGCGCGGAATATCGACCGACAGCACCTTGACTTTGACCGGGTCGCCGACCTTGACCACCTGATGCGGGTCCTTGACGAAGCGCGGGGCGAGGTGACTGATGTGGACCAGGCCGTCCTGGTGGACGCCGACATCGACAAAGGCGCCGAAGGCGGTGACGTTGGTGACGGTGCCGGGGAGAATCATCCCTTCCTGGAGGTCGGTCAGTTCGCGAACGTCGTCGCGAAAGGCGACCACCTCGAACTGCCGGCGCGGGTCGCGCCCCGGCTTCTTCAACTCTTCCACTATATCACGCAGGGTCGGCAGGCCTACGCTGGCATCGACATAGCGCGGCAGGTCGATCTTCGTCGCCAGCTCCGCCCGGGCGGTCAGCTCGCTGAGCGGAACGCCAAGGTCGGCGGCCATCCGCGCCACCAGCGCGTAGCGTTCGGGATGCACGGCGCTGTTGTCGAGGGGCTGGGCGCCGCCGCGGATGCGCAGAAAACCGGCTCCCTGCTCGAAGGCCTTGGCGCCGAAGCGCGGGACCTTGAGCAGTCCCTGACGGTCGGCAAAAGGACCGTTGGCATCGCGATGGCGGACGATGTTCCTGGCGAGGGATTCGCCGATACCGGAGACGTAGGCAAGGAGTGCCCAGGAGGCGGTATTGAGATCGACGCCGACATAGTTGACGCACGACTCGACCACGGCGTCGAGGGCCTTTTTCAGCAGGGTCTGGCTGACGTCATGCTGGTACTGGCCGACGCCGATGCTCTTCGGGTCGATCTTCACCAGCTCGGCGAGCGGATCCTGCAGGCGGCGGGCGATGGAGATGGCGCCGCGCACCGTCAGGTCGAGTTCGGGGAACTCGTCGCGGGCGATCTCCGAGGCGGAGTAGACACTGGCACCGGCCTCGCTGACCATCACTACCGGCAAGGTAATCCCGGCTTCGCGCAGCGTCTCGCGCACGAACTGCTCCATCTCCCGCCCGGCGGTGCCGTTGCCGATCGCCACCATCTGCGGCCCGTGAGTGGCCACCAGGCGCAACAGCTCCTTTTTGGCCTGGGGAAGGCGCCCCTCGCCGGTGTGGGGATAGATGGTGACATGCTCCAGGAACTGCCCGGTGCCATCGACCGCGGCGAGCTTGGAGCCGGTGCGCAGGCCGGGATCGACGCCGAGAACCCGCAGGCTGCCGGCCGGCGGCGCGAGCAGGAGGTTGCGCAGGTTGCCGGCAAAGACCTCGATCGCTTCGAGGTCGGCGCGGTTCTTCGCCTCGAGGCGAAGTTCGACCTCGATCGACGGGGCGAGCAGGCGCTTGTAGGCGTCGCTCGCCACCTCGCCGAGGAAGGCGGCATAGGGAGTGTCGCGCGGGGCGATGCGAAGGCGGATGCGGCGCAGGATCTCCTCCTCCGGCGCTTCGAGGGAGAGCCGCAGCACCTCCTCTTTCTCGCCGCGGCGCATGGCGAGCATGCGGTGGGAGGGGATCGTCTTCAGCGGCTCGCGGTAGTCATAGTACATCTCGAACTTGCTCACCGCGCCCGCCTGCTTCGGATCGACCCGGGAGACGAAGATCCCCTCCTCCCAGCTGAGCTGGCGGGTCATGGCCCGCACCGCGGCGTCCTCACTGATCCCTTCGGCGAGGATGTGCCCCGCCCCTTCGAGAGCGGCCGCCGCGTCGGCGACGCCGGCCGCAGGGCCAACAAAGGGGGCGGCGAGTTCGATCAGGGGGGGGAAGGGGGACTGCTGGGCCAGGATCTGCTCGGCCAACGGCGCCAGACCCCGTTCCCGGGCGATGGTCGCCTTGGTGCGGCGTTTCGGCTTGTAGGGGAGGTAGAGGTCTTCGAGCTCGGTCTTCTGCCGGCAGGCAAGGATCTGCTGTTTCAGCTCCGGCGAAAGTTTTCCCTGCTCGGTGATGGTGGCAAGGATCGTCGCCTTGCGCTCTTCGAGTTCGGAAAAATAGCTGAAACGCTCTTCCAGCAGTCGGACCTGGACTTCATCGAGTTCGCCGGTCTGTTCCTTGCGGTAACGAGCGATAAAGGGAACCGTGGCTCCATCGCGCAGCAGGGCCACAGTGTTTTCAACCTGCCGGCCGGAAATGCCGGTCTCCGCCGTCAGGTAAGTAAGGATGGTCGCAAATTGGGTATTGGACAGGGCCATAGCAGTCAACTCTTTTCAGCAGGAGGTCAGGGGCGGGGAGTTTAACACGCCTGATCCGGGAGGGGAAGCCGCCAGGTGGAGCAGATCATAAGAATACCTGATTAGGTCCAATTCTCAGCGTGGCGTAGCCACGCCTCGGGCCGTTTGCCGATTGAGACGCAGGCAAATACCAGCCTCGGCAGCATGCTGCGTAGGTCAAAGCGGCGATTGAAACGGTATTGAAACTCCGCCAGGTAGCGGTGCGCGTACTTATCGAAGTCAAACGCGTGATACGTCCCGGCGATGGCGGTCTTAAGATTGCCCAAAATGGTGTTGATCCAGTGAAATCATCCCATGTCGGTACTTCTGCGTTGATCCCCGACCACCTCGCGCTGGTGGCTGCACCCCGTCTTGGTCACCGCCCGGAAACAATTCAGGCCGTCCGATACCACGAAGGCCGACGAAGAAAGGTGGTTCCTGGCCCATTGGTCAACATCATGGCTGCTGAAGGTCGTCACCCGGCTAAAAACCGCTCGCAGAGGGCGCCCCTCATGACTGGTTTCCACGGCAGCAATGAACGGCACTTTGTTTTCCGAGCCTCGTCCGACCTTGCCACCTGTGCGCTCCCCGCCCAGGTAGGCGTCGTCGATCTCGACCCGTTGCGCCAAGACGGTTTTCTCTTCGCGCTCGAACATGGCCTGCATGAGCTTATGTTTGAGCCGCCAGGTCGCCTTGTAGCTCAGTCCCAGCATCCGTCTCAGTTCCAGTATCGACTGGCCGGATTTACCCTGAGTCACGAAATAGATTGCCAGGAACCACTGCGTAAGCGGCAAGTTGGTCCCATGAAAGACCGTTCCCGAGATCAGAGACGTTTGCCTTCGGCAGCTATTGCACTGGAAGATCTTCGACCGGCTACGCCGAAAGATGATGGCACGCTCGGCCCCACACGCCGGGCAGGCAAAGCCTTTGGGCCAGCGCCATCGTTCGACAACGGCCTCGCATTGGGCCTCCGTCCCATACTCTTTCAGAAACGCGGCCAGGCTCAAGCCCGGTTGAAACTGAATGCGATTGGTGGGCATGGACGATAACCTCCTGTATTCGGGTGGGTTCCATGCCCAAAACATACGGCCTCAGCGCGACAGAAAATGTCATAGCTGAGAACCGGACCTAATCAGGTAAGAATATCTTCATTTATTAATCTTGATCCAGATCAAGGCCGGAACGGCCCAGCTCCACTAGAGTAGAGGTACGGCGCTTCCCACCAGGCCGTGGATTTCATTATTTACCCGTCCGAGAGGAGCCATTATGAACTCAGCGAAGGAACGGAAAGGCCCATCGACCTATCAGCAAACGATCGGCGAGTTCGTCGCGGCAGATTACCGGACCGCTACTGTTTTCGAAAAATACGGCATCGACTTCTGCTGTGGCGGCCAGGTGAGTCTCGCCACAGCCTGCAAGGAAAAAGGTCTCGACCCGGGTGCCGTGGCTGCGGAGCTGGCGGCCCAAAGGACGGCGCCGCTGGACCGGAGTCAGAACTTTGGAGCCTGGGACCTCCCCTTCCTGGCGGATTACATCATCAACACCCACCATGCCTATCTCCACCAGGAGACCGGGCAGATCGCCGCCTACACCCGGAAGATCGCTGGCGTTCATGGCGGCCATCACCCCGAGGTACTGGAAATCGCGGAGCAATTCGAGCGCATCGCCGCCGACCTGGCGGGGCATCTTCGGGAGGAGGAAGAGGTCCTCTTCCCGGCCATCCGGCGTCTGGATGCCGCCAGCAGGGAAGGCTCGACTCCCGAAGCCGCGGACCGGGCGATGGTCAAGACGACCCTGGCAACTCTATACGCCGAGCATGAAGCGATCGGTACCGCGGTCCATGCCATCCGGGATCTTTCCAAGGGGTATGCCATCCCGCCCGGCGTCTGCAACACTTTCGTGGTCACCTACCGCAAACTCAAGGGATTCGAGGACGATCTGCACAAGCACGTTCATCTCGAAAACAACATCCTTTTCCTGAAGGCGGCCGAACTTTAGCCGGTGGCACGGGGCCACCTGCGAACACGAAAAAGGAGGAAATGATGATCCAAAAATCACGTACATCGATGATGCGTCTGGGAATGTTCCTGGCCCTGGTTCTCGGGCTGATGCTTCCAGGGGAGGCGGCGGCCCATTGTGACACCCTCGACGGGCCGGTGGTTGCCGATGCGCGGAGTGCGCTGGCCAAGGGTGAGGTAACACCAGTGCTCAAGTGGGTCAAGCCCGACGCCGAACCCGAAATTCGCGAAATCTTCGCCCAGACCCTGGCGGTGCGGAGCCTCAGCGCCGAGGCCATGGCGCTAGCCGATAGGAATTTCTTTGAAAATCTGGTGCGCATCCACCGCGCCGGCGAAGGCGCTCCCTATAGCGGGCTCAAGTCCGCAGGCACCGTGGAGCCGGTGATCGCCAAGGCCGACATGGCCCTGGCGCAAGGGTCGGTCGATGCCCTGACCAGGGCGATCCTCACCCACACCGAGGAGGGAATCCGCGCCCGCTTCAAGCACGCCCTGGAAAGCCGGAAGCACGCCGATGAGAACGTCAAAAACGGCCGGGAATACGTCGAAGCCTACGTCAGCTACGTTCACTATGTCGAAGGGATCGCCCAACTCGTCCATGGCGCCGGCCATCAACCCGACAGGGACTCATCAGCTTCCCACCAGCACTGAGATTTCAACATCAATCGAGCGGGCACCCTGCCAGGGTGCCCGCTCGATCCGGTTCTTCAATGGATAAGCGCCGAACCGCAAATCCTCGCCCGCTTTCCAGCGGCGGCGCGGGACTCACTTCCGGGCCGCCTGCTCCAGCTCCGCAATCCGCGCCAATTGTTCTTTTTCCTTCTGCCAGCGGGCGGTAGCGTCCCGCATCAACGAAGCGATGCCGAGAACCTTCCCTTCATTATCCTTGAGCATGACGATGGAAAATTCGCAGGAGAGCTTGCGGCCATCGCGGTGCTGGGCGGGGACCGCCAGCAGGTCGGTACCGTAGCGGGTTTCGCCACTGGCCATGACCCGATGATATCCGTCCCAGTGCCGTCCCCGCAAACGCTCGGGGATGATCAGGTCGAGGGACTGCCCCAGCGCCTCGGCGGCGGAGTAGCCAAAGAGGAGCTCCGCACCGCGGTTCCAGAGGCGGATAACCCCCTCCCGATCCGCATAGAGCACGGCATCAGGGGCCTGGTCGATGATCTCCTTGTAAACAGTAAGAGGCAGGGCTTCCGGCATTTTTTCCTTCCTTTCCGAGGGATCAGTTAGGGGTTTTTGATGTAAGCATTTTTCCGGGTATAAAACCACCAGTTGAGCAGCAGGCAGAGGAAGTAGAAAACGGCAAACCCGTAGAGGGCGTTTTCCGGGGTGGTCGCCTTGATCTGTTCACCGAAAACCTGGGGGATGATGAAGGCGCCGTAGGCGGCGACCGCCGAGGTCCAGCCGAGGACCGGCCCGGCCTGTTCCTTGTCGAAGATGATGGCGATGGAGCGGAAGGTCGAGCCGTTGCCAACCCCGGTCGCGGTGAAAAGGACGATGAAGAGGATCAGGAAGGGAACGAAATAGTTCTCCGGGGTCGGCGAGGCGTAGGCGGCTTTCATGAACCAGGCGCAGCCCAACGCCGAAGCCACCATGACAAGGGAGACCCACTGGGTGACGATGGCGCCGCCGAACTTGTCGGCGATCTTGCCGCCGACCGGCCGGATCAGGGCGCCGATGAAGGGTCCCATCCAGGCATAGGTGAGGGCGCTCGGCCCACCGGGGTTGAGGGTGCCGTGGGTCAGGGCGCCGTCGACCATGATGTGACAGTAGCCGAAAATGCATTTAATCGACAGGGCGAAGGCCGCGGAATAGCCGATGAAGGAACCGAATGTCATGGTGTAGATGATGGTCATTGCCCAGGTGTGCTTGTTGTTGAAAATCCGGTACTGCCGTTCGAGGTTGGCCCGCAGCGTCCCGGTAGTGAGGTACTTCATGCCATAGACGGTGGCGGCGATCACCAACGGCAGCACCAGCCATTTGCTCAGCAGGCCCAGCCCGACCGGCGCCGGCAGCAGCAGGTAGAGGCCGAGGGCGGAAGTAACGAAGGCGATCAGCAGCAGGCCGAGAATTTTGCCGAAACAGAGCGGCGACGGCCCCAGGTTGGGAGAGACGGTCTCGGTGGTGATATTGTTCATGCCGAACCAGCCGGCAAAGGCGAGGGGAACCAGCAGAACCAGCCAGACGAACCCGGCGTTGTGGATGTAGGTGGCGGTGCCGGCCGGGATCTTGCCGATCAGGGTGCCGCTGGTACTGACCAGGGTCATCGGCTCGCCGCCGAAGATCCCCATGGTCATCACCAGTGGGATCAGAATCTGCATGGTGGTGACGCCGAAATTGCCGAGGCCGGCGTTCAGACCGAGGGAGGTCCCCTGCACCTTCTTGGGGAAGAAGAAGCTGATGTTCGACATTGAGGAGGCGAAGTTGCCGCCGCCAATCCCCGAAAGGAGTGCCAGCAGGTAATAGATCCAGATCGGCGTGTGGCTATTCTGTAGCGCCAGACCGGTCCCCAGCGCCGGCACCATCAGCAGCGCTGTCGTCAGAAAGATAGTGTTGCGGCCGCCGGCGATGCGGATCAGGAAGGAGCTGGGGATGCGCAGAGTCGCCCCGGAGAGGCCGGCAATCGCCGAGAGGGTGAAGAGCTCGGGCTGGCTGAAGGGGAAACCGAGGTTGAGCATCTGTACCGTGATGATGCTCCAGTAGAGCCAGACGGCGAAGCCGCAGAGCAGACTGGGGATCGAGATCCACAGGTTGCGGGTGGCAATCTTTTTGCCCTGGGCATTCCAGAACTGTTCGTCCTCGACGTCCCACTTGTCCAGGTTGACTGACATCTTGGTTCCTCCCTTAAATCATGGCGACAGGGTGCAAGGCAAGATCGGGTGGGTGGTTACCTTGGGGTTTCAGCTGTGACGCTCGCCGGCGTCGGCGTTTTCTTCAGCACCCAGGCGAGCAGCAGCGACGCCAGGGCCAGCATCGCGAAGATGAGAAAGCCCCGGGCATAGCCGCTCGGGCCGAGATTCCGGACGATCTCACCAAGCAGCGGCGGAATGGCAAAGCCGCCAAAAGCTCCCAATCCGCCCACCCAGCCAGCTGCGCCGCCGACGGCATCGGGAACCTCCTGGGGCACCAGCTTGAATACGGCGGCGTTGCCGACTCCCATGCCGACGGCCATCAGGACCTCGGCCAGCACCGACAGCGGCAGGCTTGCCGAGAAACCCATCAGCAGGGCGCCGACCAGCATGACGAGCATCGAGCCGATGGCGGTATTCTCCCCCCCGCTACGGTCGGCAATACGGCCGCCGAAGACCCGGATCAGCGAGGCCAGAATGGAATAGAGGGCAGTGAGAAACCCCGCCCGGACCGGGCTGACCTCGAAATAGCTGGTCCAGTAGACCGGCAACCAGGCGGTCATGGCGATGAAGCCGCCGAAGGTGGTGAAATAGATGGCAACCAGCACCCAGGTTTTCCAAGTGCGCGCCGAATGCGCCAGACTGATTTTCAAGGACCCGGCCGGGAAGAGTTCCTGGGCATGTTCCCTGGCGGCGACCTTGGCCTGCTCGGGTACGATCCCCTGGGCGACCATCTGAAAAAACGGGGCATTCCTGCCGATCCAGAAATAGAGAAGGGTCCCCGCAGCCAGGAATAGCAGCCAGGCCAGGTAGGCCCCCCCCAGTTGCAGGCGGGCCAGCGCCAGCGGCAGCAGGAAGGAAAAGATCCCCGGCGCCAGGTTGCCGATTCCGGCAAAGATTCCCAGAGCCTGCCCCTGCTGCGCCATGGGATACCAGTAGGAGACCTGGCCGATGCCGACCGAGAAGGTGGCGATACCGCAACCGCAGAGAACGCCGAGCAGGATCAGCAGCGGGTAGAGAGAGGCGGTCATCCCCTCCGGATACCGGGTGAAGATCACCAGGGTCAGACCAAACATGCCGAGCAGGGAAAGGACCAGCAGCACCAGAAAGGGCTTGCGCCCGCCGGTGGTGTCGACCCAGGCGGCAAAGGGGATGCGCAGCAGTGACCCGGACAGCGCCGGCGCCGCGACCAGCAGGCCGATCTGCGCCGGACTGAGCGGCATCACCTGCTTGAACTTGCCGGCGGTGGGGCCGAACAGGGCGACGGCGGCAAAGCCGAAAAAGAAACCGAGGGTCGCACCGGACAGGCCACTGGAGGGGGTCCCCTTGATCGGGTTCATGGACTGTCTCCTCCCTGGACAGGCGGAATTAAATCCCGGCTTGCCGGCGGCGCTCGCGGTACCAGACCACCACCTGGTAGGGGCGAGACAAGTAAGAGAGAGGTACGCTGACCACATGCACCAGGCGCGAAAAGGGGAAGACCGCGATCAGCAGAAAAGCGTTGAACGCATGCAGCTTGACCACCACCGGCAACACCGCGAGGTGCTGGACGTCCGGTTGCAGCAGCACCAGCGAACGCAGCCAGGGGACGGCGTTGTGCAGATACCAGACCCCCCCCCAGCGCAGGGAAATTGCAATCATGACGCCGGTCGCCACCTGCACCAGCAACAGCACCAGCAGCAGCCAGTCGATGCGCGAAGTAACGACCGCCAGCCGCGGGTCCATGCCGCGCCGCACGATCAGCAGCAGCATGGCGATAACCGTGGTGACGCCGAACACCATCCCGGTGACTTCCAGAAAGTAGAGCCGCGCCGGCTCGCCGAGGAGGGTCCCCCAGCCGGCGGGAAACAGGAAGGCCAGCAGATGCGCCAGCAAAATCAGCAGAATGGCGTAATGCCAGGGGACCGAGCCCCAGTAGAGGGCCCGGCTTTCGAGGAACTGGGAGGATTGGGACGACCAGGAGTAGCGGTCGATGGCGTAGCGGAAGCAACCGACCGCTATCGCCAGGGCCACCGCGACATAGGGGAATACGCCGAACAGGATTTGATCGATCATCGGTTCAACTCCTTCCGCCGGCGGCCGTCAGCAATTCGGCTCCGGCATCGACCGTTTCGGCCAAAAAGCTCTGCAGCGCCTCGATCAGGGCGGCATAGGGCTGCTCCGCCTCCAGTCCCTCGGTCAATTTTTCCAGGGCGGGAAGCAGTCCGTCCCGAATCAGCTCCCGGCAGCACTCCGGATCCGCAACCGTGCCGACAAAACGCAGCAGGGTGGCAAGGTGATCGGGGAGTTCGCCGCCCGGCGCGAACCCCTGTTCCCAGAAGAGCTGCTGCAGGCGGATCAGGAACAGGGTCCGTTGCTGACTTTCCCCGCAGAGCAGGTAGCCGACGTAAGGGTGGCAGAGTGGCTGCAGGTCGAAGGTGGCGGTAAAGAGCTCTTCCAGCCGGGCTGGAGTCTGCTCCCGGAGATAGGCGGCAAAGCGTGCCATCGGCGCCGCGGCGGCGGAATCGAGTCCCCGCAGTCGCTCGGTGCAGGCGGCGGCGGTCTCCCGGACGGTCCCCTCGGGATAGCTGAAGAGCGTCGCGAATGCGAGGCACAGTTCTTTCCGGATGGTCGAATTCGTCATATTCACCACCGCCGTTTCGGTGGGCGACGGCTGCCAAAACCCATCCCCTGTTTGTAAGCTTCGGGATCCATTCCCGCCTCGATCGCCTGTTCGCGCAGCATTGGCGGCAACACAATCCGCTCCTTGATCCGGGTCAGGGCCGTCATGCGGAAGATCGCCTCGACCGCCTCGGCACTCACCCCGGCCAGTTCGCAGGCCTTTTCGACTTCACTTTCCGGCAGGTCGCCGACACTCGCCTGACGCCGCTGCAGACGCACCGCGATCAGCTTGCGGTAGACCGCCTTCACCTCCTCGGCGTTGCCGCCGGCAAAGAGCCCGGCCAGATACTGAATCGGCAGCCGCGCCTGTTCCAGGGTGGTGAAGAAGTCGTCGGCCAGCTGCTGGCTTCCCTGGTGCTCCTTCGACAGCACTGGCAACAGCGGCGGTACGTAGAAGAGCATCGGCAGGGTGCGGAACTCGGGGTGCAGCGGCAGGGCGATCCCCCATTGTTTGACGAATTTGTAGACCGGCGAGGCGTGGGCCGCTTTCAGCACCTGCTCGGGGATACCGGCGGCGCGGGCATCGGCCAATACCTGCGGATCATGCGGATCAAGGATGATCTCGCGCTGGGCCGCCGCCAGCTCGCCATCGTCGCGGCTGGCCACCGCCGCGATGCGGTCGGCATCGTAGAGGAGCACGCCGAGGTAGCGGATGCGGCCGACGCAGGAGTGGAAACAGGCCGGCGCCTCGCCCGCCTCCTGGCGTGGGTAGCAGAGGATACATTTCTCCGACTTGCCGGTGGTCCAGCCGTAGTAGGTCTTCTTGTAGGGGCAGGCCGAGACGCACATCCGCCAGCCGCGGCACTTGTCCTGGTTGATCAGCACGATGCCGTCCTCACCCCGCTTGTAGATCGCCCCGGAAGGACAGGCAGCGACGCAGCCGGCGTTGAGGCAGTGATTGCAGATGCGCGGCAGGTAGAACATCACCATCTTCTCGATGGCGAACATCTGTGCCTGCTCCTCACTGCTGAGCTTGACCACGCCAGGATCGTTGACGGCGTAGATGTTGGAGCCGGAGAGATCGTCGTCCCAGTTCGGCCCGGCTTCGATCTTCATCGGCTTGCCGGAAATCATCGACACCGGCCGGGCGGTCGGCTGGTCGTCGCCGGCCGGCGCACCGGTCAGGTCGCCGTATTTGAAGGTGAAGGGCTCGTAGTAATCATCCAGGGTCGGCAGGGCCGGGTTGTGGAAGATCTTGCCCAGCGTCCCGCCGCGCCCCCCCTGCTTGAGCTGCAGCTGCTGCCCCTTCATTTCCCAGCCGCCGCGGTATTTTCCCTGGTCCTCCCACTTGGTCGGGTAGCCGGTCCCGGGCTTGGTTTCGACGTTGTTCCACCACATGTACTCGGCCCCCTTGCGGTCGGTCCAGAGGTTCTTGCAGGCGATACTGCAGGTGTGGCAGCCGATGCATTTGTCGAGGTGGAACACCGATGAGACCTGTGCGCGCACGTTCATGAAGGGCTCTCCTTCGGGTAAGCAAATGACAGGTATTTTTGCCACAGAGTCACAGAGACACGGAGGATTTCATATTCCTGCTTTTCTCTAAGCCTCTGTGCCTCCGTGGCCAGCCTTTAGGTTAAGTGCAGGTTTTTGCCCGGCGTCCTTACCATTGCGGCTCCCCCTTCAACTTGCGGACCAGGATGAAGGTATCGCGGTTGGCGCCGGTCGGCCCCCAGTAGTTCCAGCCGTAGGTGAACTGGCCATAGCCGCCCAGCATCAGGTTCGGCTTGAGACGGATGCGGTTGAGGCTGTTGTGGCCACCGGCGCGCTTGTTCTTGCGCAGCGGTGATTTCGGCACGCCGATGGTCCGCTCCGGGGCATGGTAGAGGAAGGAGATCCCCCGCGGCAGACGGGAGCTCACCACCGCCCGGGTCACCACCACGCCATGGTCGTTGTAGACCTCGACCCAGTCGTTGTCGATCACGCCGATCTGCGCGGCATCCTGGTCGTTGATCCAAAAAGGGTGGCAGCCGCGCGACAGGGTCAGCATGCGGTGGTTGTCGCCGTAGGTGCTGTGAATCCCCCACTTGCCGTGCGGCGTCAGGTAGTTGAGCAGGATGCTCTTCTCGTCCGTTTCGCTGACCAGCAGGTCCTGCAGGCTGCTCGGATCGGGTTTCGGCTTGTAGGTCGGCAGATGCTCGCCGGCGGCGATATACCCCTGGTGATCGAGATAGAAGTGCTGGCGCCCGGTCAGGGTCCGCCAGGGGACCAGCTTCTCGACGTTGAGGCAATAGGCCGAATAGGCCCGGCCGTTACCGGTCAGGCCCGACCAGAGCGGACTGTTGAGCAGCCGGCGCGGCTGACGGTCGAGGTCGGCGAAGGTGGTGCGCACGCCGCGGGTATCGACGGCCAGATCGGTGAGCTGCAGGCCGACTTTTTTCTCCTCGGCGGCGAAAGCGCGGAAGGCCATCTCGCCATTGGTCTCGGGCGCGAGCTTGAGGATCACCTCGGCGGCGTACTTCGCCTCGCTCAGGGAGGGGTAACGCTTGCCACCCCACTCCTCACTCTTGCCGCTGGTGCTCATCTCGTCGTAGTAGTCATCGACCTTCCAGGTGAGGCCGTGGGCGCCGATCCCCTCCCGGGCGTTGGGGCCCAGGGAGATGAAGCGATTGTAGAGGTTTTTGTAGTCGCGTTCGACCACCACCAGCCCGGGCATGGTCTTGCCGGGGATCGGTTCGCACTCCCCCTTGCTCCAGTCCTTGATCTCAGCTTGCGCCATTTCGGCCGGGGTGTCGTGCTGCAGCGGTACGGCGACGAGGTCGCGCACCGGGTCGGGGAGATGGACTTCGGCCAGCTCACTGACTTTTTTGGCCAGCCCCTTGAAGATGTCCCAGTCGCTCTTCGACTCCCAGCAGGGGGGGACGGCCGCCTGCAGCGGGTGAATGAAGGAGTGCATGTCGGTGGTATTGAGATCGTCCTTCTCGTACCAGGTGGCGGTTGGCAGGACGATGTCCGAGTAGAGCGCCGAGGTGTCCATGCGGAAGTTGATGTCGACCACCAGGTCAAGCTTCCCTTGCGGCGCCTGGTCGTGCCAGACCACCTCCTTGACCGAATCCTTCGCGGTCTCCGGGGCGACGCTGTTGGTGTGGGTGCCGAGGTAGTGCTTGAGGAAATACTCGTGCCCCTTGGCGCTCGACATCAGGGCGTTGCCGCGCCAGATGATCCACAGCCGCGGCCAATTGGAAGGCGCGTCGGGGTCCTCGACGGCGAACTTCATCTTTTTCTCGGCCAGCTGTTTTACGGTCCAGTCGACGACCGTCTGGTTGCTGGCCGCACCGGCAGCCTCCGCCTGCTTGACCACTTCGGTCGGGTTGCGGTCGAACTGGGGGTAGAAGGGGAGCCAGCCGTTGCGCACCGCACGCACCTGGTGATCCATGGTGTGGCCGGCGGTGATAGCGCTCTGCTCGGCGACCGGCTGAATCCGTGCCTCGTCGCTGGTTCGCTCGTAACGCCATTGGTCGCTGTGGACATAGTGGTAGGAGGGCGCGTTCTGGAAGCGCGGCGGCTTGCTCCAGTCGAGCGCCCCCATGATCGTCGCCCAGGGGGCGGCCGGGGCGAGCTTCTCCTGGCCGACATAGTGATTGAGGCCACCGCCATTCTTGCCGACGCAGCCGCAGAGCATCAGGGCGACGATGCCGGCGCGATAGGTGAGGCTGGAATGGTACCAGTGGTTGACCCCGGCACCAATGATGATCGAACACTTGCCGCCGGTCTTCTCGGCGGTCGCGGCCCATTCGCGGGCAAACTGGATAACATTGGCGCGGTCGATGCCGGTGAACTTCTCCTGCCAGGCCGGGGTGTAGACCTGGTCGTCGTCGTAGCCGGCCGGGTAGGCGCCGGAAAGACCGCGCTCGACGCCGAACTGGGCCATCAACAGGTCATAGACGGTGGTTACCGCGACCTTCCCCTGCAAAGTCTCCAGGTAGCGGACCGGCACCCCGCGCTGCACGGTCTGCTCAGCGCCAAAATCATCAAAGGTCACCTGCAGTACATCCTCTTTGCCGTCGAGCAGGCTCAATACCGGGGCGATCTCGCTGCCGTCCTGGCCGTCCTTCTGCTGCAGGTTCCACTCCCCCTTCTTCTCCTGCCAGCGGAAGCCGAGGGTGCCCAGCGGCAGGCGCGGCTGGTCGCTGGCTTCATCCCAGACCAGGTACTTGAAGGCGGCGTTTTCTTCCTTGCTGTATCGTTCCAGCGCGGCGCCGCTGAGCATGCGCCCGGCGCGGTAGCTGTCATCCTGTTCGTTGAGCTGGATCAGGAAAGGGGTGTCGCTGAAACGTTTGAGGTAATCGTGGAAATAGGGGGTTTTTGCCTGGTGGTGATATTCGCTGAGGATGACATGGTTGACCGCCATCCAGAAGGCGCCGTCCTGGCCGGCGTGGGCCGGAATCCACCAGTCGGCGTGCTTGGAGGTCATGGAAAAATCGGGCGAAAGGACCGTCACCTTGGAGCCGTTGTGGCGCGCCTCGACCAGGAAATGGGCATCCGGGGTACGGGTCATGTTGACGTTCGACCCCATCACCGCGATGTACTTGCTGTTGTACCAGTCGGCACTCTCGGCGACATCGGTCTGTTCCCCCCAGATCTCCGGCGAAGCGTTGGGCAGGTCGCAGTACCAGTCGTAGAAGCTCAGGTTGACGCCGCCCAAGAGCTGCATGAAGCGAACGCCGCCGGCAAAGCTGAGCATCGACATCGCCGGAATCGGCGAGAAGCCGACCAGCCGGTCGGCGCCGTGTTTCTTGATGGTGTAGACCGTCGAGGCGGCGATAAGTTCCTCGACCTCGGCCCAGCTGGAGCGGCGGAAGCCCCCCTTACCGCGCGCCTGCTGGTAACTCTTGCGCCGCTCGGGGTTTTCGACGATCGACGCCCAGGCGGCGACCGGATCGCCGTACTCGGCCCGGGCCGCGCGCCAGAGGTCGGTCAGCACCCCGCGCAGGTAGGGATACTTGATGCGCAGCGGGCTGTAGAGATACCAGGAGAAGGAGATGCCGCGCTGGCAGCCGCGGGGTTCGTAAGAGGGAAGCCCCGCTTCGAGCTCGGGGTAATCGGTCGCCTGCAGCTCCCAGCCGACGATGCCGTCCTTGACATGGACGTTCCAGGAGCAGCCGCCGGTGCAATTGACGCCGTGGGTACTGCGCACCACCTTGTCGCACTGGTTGCGGTTGCGGTAGAACTCTTCCCAGGCCCGCGACTTCGGGTCGACAATATCCTTGATCCAGCTCATCGCATCCCACCTTTTTGGTTAGAGACCTGTCCCACCAACGATCGCCGGACGCTGGGCAGCCGCCCCAGGCCAAACAGCAGCATTAGTCCGAACAGAACCAGCACACCACCGGCTACTTCCACCAGTAGCTGTCCATCGCTGACCACCGGGGTACCACTGACATGGGCAAAGTAGGCGCCGAGATCCTGCTGCTCAGTTGTGGACAGCGGACGTGTTGCATAGATGGGCTCCATACTTGGGAAGGGGAGGCTCTCGAGGATGCCGGAAACGCCTTCTTCACCATAATTTCCATAGATTCCGGTCAGATCTGGACCAAAGTTGGCTCCGCCGGCCAGCCCTACCCCGGCGATACCGTGGCAGCCGAGGCACGGGGCCCCGCCGTTGGCGAGGGGAATCTCGCCGGTAAAAAGCTTCTCTCCACGGACCGCATTGCCGACAGTCTTTGAAGGTTTCGGTTCCGGGGCGGCAGTAGCACCCCCCTCAGGGTTGGCTAGATAGGCAAGCAGGGCCTCGATCTGTCCAGCATCCAACTGCAGATTCGGCATTGCCAGGCCGTTGAACCTGGCCAGCAGCGCCACTGCCGTTTTATCCCCGGAAGCTATAATCTTGGCCGGGTCTTGAATGAAACTGATCAACCAGGGCCGGTCGCGACGTTCGACCACCCCGAACAGGTCCGGGCCGGTCGGCCGGTCACCGGTTCCCAGACCGTGACATCCCGCGCACTTCTGATGAAACAACGTCTCGCCTTGCCCGGTCTGGTCCGAAGCGGCGGCCGCGCCGACGGCCAGGATTGCCACCAGGATCAGACTCATCCCAAATATGGCGGTTCGACCCGGTTCGTTTTTTCCCATCGCTTCACCTCGATTGATCAGCGCAAAACAACATGATTAAATGGTTCCCCGGCAACGGCATCCACATGCCGCGCAGCCATTACAGACCCTTAACGATTAACAGCCTTTCAGGCCATGGCAAGTAGCCTGCGCCCGGTTATCCCGACGATACCCGACAGCTACTCGATCACTGACCAGGGGAACGCTGGGTTCACTATAAAACTGCTTTTGAATTCCAGATTTGACCTGGGTCAAGTCCTCCCGATAAATATTTACTCACCTGCAGTAAACCATTTTATCTTCTTGCCACCGGGCTTGAGCAACCTGGCCCGGCGTCATGTCTCACCTCGTCAATCCTTGACCGCCGGCAGGAATCCGGTTAGATTGGGCACGGCTTCATACCACCCCTGAACGGACCCCATCCTTGGCGCTGCTCGAAGTCCGCAACCTCAAAACCTACTTCTTCACTCCCGGCGGCCTGGTCAAGGCGGTCGGTGGCATCGATTTCTCCATCGATGCCGGGCAGACTTTGGCCCTGGTCGGGGAATCGGGGTGCGGCAAGTCGATCACCGCCCTCTCGCTGCTGCGGCTGGTGCCGGAGCCGGGACGGGTGGTGGGCGGGGAAGTCCTCTTTGCCGGGGAGGATCTGCAACGGTTCCCCGAGGCGGAGATGCGCCGCATCCGCGGCAACCAGGTGGCGATGATCTTCCAGGAGCCGATGACCGCGCTCAACCCGGTCTTCCGCATCGGCGACCAGATTGCCGAGGTTCTGACCCTGCACAAGGGGCTCGCGCCCCGCGCCGCCCTGGAGGCCGCCGCCGACCTGCTGCACCAGGTCGGCATCCCCGAGGCCGGGCGCCGCCTTCGTGAATACCCGCACCAGCTCTCGGGCGGCATGCGCCAGCGGGTGATGATCGCCATGGCCCTCGCCTGCGACCCGCGGCTGCTGATCGCCGACGAGCCGACCACCGCCCTCGATGTTACGATCCAGGCACAGATCCTCGAACTCCTCGACCGGCTGCGCCGCGAGCGGCAGATGGCGACGCTGCTGATCACCCACGATCTCGGCGTCGTCGCCGAATCGGCCGACACGGTCGCCATCATGTATGCCGGACTGATCGTCGAATACGCTCCGGTGCGCGACCTCTTTGCCGACCCCCAGCACCCCTATACTCGCGGCCTGCTCGCCTGCATTCCGCGCCTCGGGGAAAAACGGCAGCGCCTGACCCCGATCGACGGCCAGGTCCCGGTCGCCGGCGAACTGCCCGCCGGCTGTACCTTCCTGGAACGATGCGCCGTCCCCTTCGCCCCCTGCGGCAACCAGCTGCCGCCGATGACCGAAATCCGGCCCGGCCACCTGGTGCGCTGCTGGCAGGAGAGCTAGCGAAAATGGAACCCCTCCTTTCGGTACGCAACCTGCGCAAGAGCTTCACCGTCAGCGGCAAGACCCCCGGGTCCCGGTCGCAGCGGCTGCTGGCGGTTGATGACATCTCCTTCGATCTCTACCCCGGTGAAACCCTCGGCCTGGTCGGCGAGTCGGGGTGCGGCAAGTCGACCACCGGCAAGCTGCTGCTGCGCCTGCTTGACGCTGACGGCGGCGAGGTTCACTTTGCCGGCGAAAACCTGCTGCAGCTTTCCGAGCGACGCCTGCGCCCCCACCGGCGCCAGTTGCAGATGATCTTCCAGGACCCCTATTCCTCCCTCAACCCGCGCATGCGGGTCGGGCAGATTGTCGCCGAGCCGCTCGTCATTCACAGCCTCGCCCGCGGCCGGGAGCTGCAGAGTGAGGTAGTGCGCCTGCTGGGTACCGTCGGTCTCGGCGCCGAGCACCTCGATCGCTACCCCCACGAGTTCTCCGGCGGCCAGCGCCAGCGCATCGGTATCGCCCGCGCCCTGGCGGTACGGCCGCAGCTGATCGTCGCCGACGAGCCGGTCTCGGCCCTCGACCTGTCGATCCAGGCCCAGGTCGTCAACCTGCTGCAGGACATCCAGCAGCAGTTCGGCCTCACCTACCTCTTCATCGCTCACGATCTCTCGGTGATCGAGCATCTCAGCGACCGGGTGGCGGTGATGTACCTCGGCCGCATCGTCGAACTCGCGCCGGCGGATGCCCTCTACCGCCAACCCCGTCACCCCTACAGCGAGGCCCTCCTCAACGCCGTACCGATCCCCGACCCGGCAGCGCGCCGCGCCCACCGGCCGCTGCAGGGAGAGATCCCCTCCCCGATCGAACCGCCCACGGGCTGCACCTTCCACCCCCGCTGCCCCTACGCCCGTCCGCTTTGCGCCGAGCAGACCCCGCCGCTGGTCGACCAGGGGAGCGGCCAGTTTGCCGCCTGCTTCTTCAGCGCCGAGGTCGGCAAGTTTCGCCAGGCGCGCTGACCCTCCCCTGCCAGGCAACGCCTTTGCCGTGCCTTTGCCGTTGACACCCCCGTGCCAGCAATGGCACAATCGGCGCCATTGCCAGGGGTATCTTTCTCCCCCTGAACTGTCATTGCCAGCAGCTTGTCGAGACCGCCGCGGCACAATCGGCCGCCGCGCGCAGCAGGAGGTTTTGCATGGGTCCGATCACGACGGTGCGGGAGAACTGCCGCAAGTGCTATTCCTGCGTTCGCAACTGCCCGGTCAAGGCGATCAAGGTCAAACAGCACTACGCCGAAGTCATCCACCAGCGCTGCATCGGCTGCGGCAAATGCATCCGCGTCTGCTCCCAGAAGGCGAAGGTGATCGCCGCCTGCATCGAGGAGACCGAGCGGCTTCTCGCCGGCAAGGATCCGGTGGTCGCCGTTCTCGGCTGCTCCTACCCCGCCTTTTTCAATGATGTTCTTCCCGGCCAGCTGGCGAGCGGGATCAAGCGTCTCGGCTTCGACGAGGTCCACGAAGGCTCCAGCGGCGTCGAACTGGTGCGCTCCGAATACGGCCGCCTCAAGGAACAGTCCCTCGGCCGTCCGCTGATCTCCACCCACTGCCCGACCATCGTCGACCTGATCGAGCGCCATTACCCGCAACTGCTCAAGAACCTCATGGACAGTGTCTCGCCGATGGTTGCGATCGGTCGCTTGATCAAGGCGCGCCGGGGGCCGAAAACGCGGGTGATCTACATCAGCTCCTGCATCGCCGGCAAATTCGAAATCGAGGCCGAGGAAGTGGCCGGCGCCGTCGACGTCGTACTCACCTACCAGGAACTCAATTCGATGCTGCGCCAGCGCAGGATCGATCTCCCCCGGCTGCCCGAGGGGCATTTTGACGGTATCCCGGCCGGGCGCGGGCGCCTCTTCCCGATTTCCGGCGGTCCCTTTGAGGCCTTCGCGATCAGCAGCGAATTCCTCGATGCCGACTTCGTCACCACCGAGGGGGAAGCGAACGCTCTCGAGATCATCAAGGATCTCGCCGCCGGCCGCATCCAGCCCAAGGTGGTCGACCTCCGGTTCTGTGCCGGCGGCTGCATCAGCGGTCCCGGCAAAAACAACCGCCTCACCACCTTCTCCAAGCGCAGCCTCGTCATCGACTATTTCCAGCACGGCAAGGTCCCCTACGTTACCGCTCCCCATTATCTCGTCAACCGGCCAAACCCCGACCTGCGGCGCCAATTCAAGAACAAGCACCAGCGACTCGACCTGCCGAGCGGAGACAGCGTGCGCAAGATCCTGCAGTCGACCAACAAGTTCGTCGAGCAGGACGAGCTCAACTGCGGCTGCTGCGGCTACCAGACCTGTCGCGAGCATGCCGTTGCCGTCTACCAGGGGCTGGCGGAAGAGGACATGTGCCTCCCCTTCTCCCTCAAGCGCCTCGAAGAGGACCGCTTCAACCTCGCCCAGAAATACGAACTGGCCCGGCGCGCCCTCGACCAGGAATTCGGCGACGCGGCGATCATCGGCCAGGATACCGGCACCTCGGAGGTCCTCAAGCTGATCCGCCAGGTCGGCCCGACCCAGACCACCGTCCTGATCCGCGGCGAGAGCGGCACCGGCAAAGAGCTGACCGCCCGCGCCATCCATCAGCAGAGCCACCGCAGCGACAAGCCGCTGGTCACCCTCAACTGCACCACTCTCACCGACAGCCTCCTCGAAAGTGAGCTCTTCGGCCACAAGAAAGGGGCCTTCACCGGCGCGATCGGTGACAAGAAGGGGCTCTTCGAAGCGGCGAATGGGGGCACCATCTTCCTCGACGAGATCGGCGACATCACCCCGAAACTGCAGGCCGAACTGCTGCGCGTCCTCGATTCCGGCGAGATCCGTCCGGTCGGCGGCAATACCGCGGTCAAGGTCGACGTGCGCCTGATCGCCGCCACCAACAAGAACCTCGAAAACGGCGTCGCCGAAGGCTGGTTCCGGGAAGACCTCTTCTACCGCCTCAATGTCTTCACCATCACCATGCCGCCGCTGCGCAGCCGCCTCGACTCCCTCCCCGGCCTCGTCGAACACTTTCTCGCCCGGGCCAGCAAACGGGTCAACAAGACCCTGCTCGGCATCGAGGAACGGGCGATCCAGGCGATGCAGTGCTATCCCTGGCCCGGCAATATCCGCGAGTTGCAGAACATCATCGAACGGGCCGCGGTCCTGACCCAGGACCAGGTGATCCGCCTCGAAAACCTGCCGGTCGTCTTTGCCGAACTCAGTCTTGGTGAGGCTGCCGGCCCCGGCAAGCAACCCGGCAGCTTCCGCGGCCAACGGGAAAAGCACCTCAGCCAGGTGGAGAAGGGCCTGATCAAGCGCTACCTGCAGGAGAGCGCCGGAAATGTCTCCGAGGCCGCGCGGCGGGCCGGTATCCCGCGCCGCACTTTTTACCGTCTGCTGAGCCGCTACAACATCCACGGCCGGGACTTCAGCGCGAAAAACCGTTAGCGGCCCGCCATTGAGCCAAGTCCTGCCCAGTTTTGTCACCACCCCATGCCAAATTTGACACATGGCGGCAAGCGGATGTTTTTATTGATAAATTTCCAAATTTTTTAATCCGCCTAGAAATACTGTGCCATCCCCGACACAGCCGCAAGTCGAATTCCCCTCCCGCACCCTGCCTACGGAGCGGCAGAATCCCCACATTTCGGGGGCCTGCCGCCCTCGGTTCCATCTTGGCACGCCCTTTGCTAACCTTAAAAATCAACTTTCACGGGGATTTACTACGTTTCATACCAACCGGAACCCAGTCCCCTTTGCGCCGCCCGGGATCTCTCTCCCCCGAGCGGCGTTTTTTTATTCGCCAAGGGGGAAGGGTTCCGCTAGAATTTAACGAGACTTAACATTTCATGCTTTTCTCCCTGGGGAGGGAATAAAACCATGCCAACCTCGAAACCGCGCGAAAAGATCGGCATCACCACCCTCGAGGACATCAGCGCACTGATCCTCCAGTCCCACGATCTCGACGAGACCCTGCGCAACATTGTCACCCTGGTCGCCCGCCGCATGGGGACCGAGGTCTGCTCGATCTACCTGCTCGACGACGACCAGCAGACCCTGCGACTGCGGGCGAGCAAGGGCCTCTCGCGGCGCGCCGTCGATAAGGTCACCATGAAGATCGGCGAGGGCCTCACCGGCATGGCCGCCCAGGAACGCCACGCCGTTGCGATTCTCGAACCCCAGTCCCATCCGCGCTACCGCTACTTCAAGGAGACCGGGGAAGAACGCTTCCACTCCTTTCTCGGCATCCCCCTCTTCGATCGCAACCACCCCCTCGGGGTGGTCGTGCTGCAGACCAAGGAAGCCCGCCAGTTCAGCCCCGAAGAGATCAGCGCCCTCTCGACCATCGCCTTTCAGGTCAGCTCCATCGTCATCAACGCCCGCCTGCTCGACTCGATCCGCCAGAAGGAGGAAGAGTCGAGTCGTTTCGCCCGCGAACTGGAAAAAACCCGCCAGTCCCTGCTGCACCGTGAACCTCAGGTCGAAAGCGGGGGCGAACGGGCGTTGCGCGGCATAGTCGCCTATCCCGGCGTCGTTTCCGGGCCGGCCCATGCCCTCGACCAGAAGCTCGGCTTTACCGACATCCTCGACGAAGAGGCGGTCGACACCCAGGACGAGCTGGCCTGCCTCGAAACCGCCCTCGAAAAGACCCGCATCCAGACCCTCTTCCTGGAAAAACGCGTTGCCGAGCGCCTATCCGAAACGGATGCCGCGATCTTCCACACCCACCTGATGATCCTCGAGGACCGCAGCTTTCTCGAAAAGCTGCGCGGTGAGATCGCGGGAGGCCACAGCGCCCCCTACGCCCTGAAGAAGGTCGTCAGCGGCTATATCGAGGCCTTTTCCCGCATGGAAGATCAGTATCTCCGGGAGCGCGCGGCGGACATGGAAGACATCGGCAGGCGCCTCCTCGGCAACCTGATCGGCGAAGAGCATCAGGTCCTGCAGCTGCGCAGTCCCGGGATTCTCGTCGCCAGCGAAATCCTCCCCTCGGACATGGCCGCCCTCGATCATGAGCAGTTGCGCGGCATCGTCACCGAAGCCGGGGAGAAGAACTCCCACGCGGTGATCATGGCCAAGGCGCTTGGCATTCCGGCCCTGGTCGGGGTGCGCGGCGTCGTCAAAGCGGTCCGCCCCGATTATCCGCTGATTCTCGATGCCAACTCCGGCTGCCTCTACGTCAACCCGCCCCCCAAGGTCGCCGAGGAGTACCAGCGCCTGGAGGAGGACTGCAGCCGGGAGCTCCATCGCCTCGAGGAATACCGTGACCTCCCCGCCCGCACCAGCGACGGCGAACGGGTGCTGCTGCGCGCCAACATCGGCCTGGTTTCGGATGTCGAGGTGGCCCGCCGCAACGGGGCCGAGGGGGTCGGTCTTTACCGCACCGAATTCCCCTACATGGCACGCGGCGACTTCCCCGACCGCGATGACCAGTACCAGCTCTACCGCAAGGTCATCGAGGGCTTCCCCGGTCACCCGGTGACCATCCGCACCCTCGATATCGGCGGCGACAAGGCGCTCCCCTACTTCAACCCGCCGAAGGAGGACAATCCCTTCATGGGCTGGCGCTCGGTGCGGGTCTCCCTCGATAATCGCGACATCTTCCGCACCCAGCTCGAAGCGATCCTGATGGCCGGCGTCCATGGGGAGGTAAAACTCCTCTTCCCGATGATTTCCGGTATCGATGAAGTACGGGCCTGCAAGGCCGTCCTGGATGAAGCGCGGGAAAACCTGCGCCGCGAGGGGGTGAAATATGCAAGCACGCTCCCCCTCGGGGTGATGATCGAAGTCCCGGCCGCGGTCCACCTCGCCCCGCAACTGGCCCGCGAGGTCGATTTCTTTGCCCTCGGCACCAACGACCTGATCCAGTACATGCTCGCTGCTGACCGCAACAATCCGCTGGTCAGCAAATATTACGACCCACTCCACCCGGCGATCCTGCAGGTGTTGCGCGACGTGACCGGGGTGGCGCGTGAACAGGGTATCGGCCTCTGCCTCTGCGGCGAAATGGCCTCCGATCCCCTCTGTTTCCTGCTGCTGATCGGTCTCGGCATCCGTGAGTTCTCGATGCCGGCCCCCTTCATTCCCCGCACCAAGGCGCTGCTTGGCGACATTTCGGCAAAGGCGGCCCGCAAGGCGGTCAGGTCAGCGCTGGCCATGAGCGAAGGCTCCCAGATACGAGCCTGCCTGAGCCGGGAACTGAAAACCACCAGGCAGTAGTCCCCCGCCAGCGAAAGACCATCCGGGGAACTGCACAGCCCGATTCTGCGCCTATCCCGGTTGCCGCTCGCCGTAATTTGTGTTACCTTCCCCGCGCCTGTTCCAACGGCGGGGCGCACCCATCCCCGGCCTCCCCCCAACCCTCCGGAGGAAATCCTTGAAAACCATGAAACGCCTGATTTTGTTTACTTTTATTGCTGGCTGCGGCTGGCTGCTCTTCTTCTGGTTGCGCGACCTCACGCCACCAACCCTGGCCGTGACGCCGCAGGCGGGGGCGGTTTCAGCTCACCGGAGTCTCCAGATCGAGCTTGCCGATGACGGCCTTGGTTTGGCCTCCCTGCACGTTACGGCCACCCAGGGAGAGCAGGTTATTCCCCTGCTGAGCCAGACCTACCCCGCCGGCACGTCAAGGGCGGACCAGACCCTGACCCTGGCGACTCCCGGCCTCAAGGAAGGCCCGCTGCAACTCCACCTGCAGGCCGTGGATAATGGCCGTTTTCCTCTCGGAAAGGGGAATGTCACCGAACGGACCCTCACCCTGACCCTCGACAATACCCCCCCGCGGGTAACGGTCCTCAGTAATCACCACAACTTCAATCAGGGTGGTGCGGGTCTTGCGGTCTATCGCCTCTCGGAACCTGCCGCCAGGACCGGCATTCAGGTCGACAACCTCTTCTTCCCCGGGTTCCGGCAACCGAACGGCGATTACCTCTGCCTCTTTGCCTTCCCCTGGAATCTGGCACCGGCGGCCTTCGTCCCCAAGATCGTCGCCAACGACGAGGCCGGCAACGAGCAGACAACGGGAATTTACTATCACACCAATCCACGGAAATTCCCCAACGACCGCATCACCATTTCCGATACTTTTCTTGACAACAAGATCGTCCCCACCTTCGGCCGTCTCTTTCCGGAAGTGACCAATCCACTGGAGCTCTTCCTCAAGGTCAACCGCGAGCTGCGCCAGCAAAACGCCCGGACTTTGCACCAGCTCGCTGGCAACACCGCCAGCGCTCCCCTCTGGCAGGGAAGTTTCCTGCGCCAACCGCGCGCTGCCTCGCCCGGCTCGTTTGCCCAGCCCCGCACCTATTATTATCAGGGCCAGGTCATCGATCATCAGACCCACCTCGGCCTGGATCTCGCCTCCACGGCCCAGGCACCGATCCTCGCCGCCAATAACGGTACGGTGATCTACGCCGATGAACTCGGGATTTACGGGAATTGTATCGTTATCGACCACGGTCTCGGGCTGCAAACCCTCTACGGCCACCTGAGCCGAATCGCGGTCAAGACCGGCGAAACCGTCCAGCGCGGCCAGGTTATCGGTAATACCGGAGCGTCCGGACTGGCCGGAGGGGACCACCTCCACTTCGACCTGCTGGTCGCCGGCACCCAGGTCAACCCGATCGAATGGTTCGATGACAGCTGGCTGAAAAACAACATTACGGCCAAGCTGCTAACCGCTGGCAACTGAACCGGAGAACCTCTGCAACAAAAAGCCGGGCCAACCAGGCCCGGCTTTTTGTTGCAGCATCGATAGCTACGGCTTCAGTTCGGTTCCCCGGACAGAGGGAGTCCGCAATGGACACAATGCCGGAGGTAGAGCGGGACCACGCCGTTAAGGTGATAGCCGTTACCACACCGGGGGCAGCGCACCAGGGCTGCCGCCAGGGCCGCCCAGAAGAGTAGCAGGGCCCAGACCACAAAGACCAGTCCGGTCTTGCGATCGGAACCGGTCACCTCAAGGGTCGTCCAGATCACCGGCAGGTATGCCAATACCAGGCTCCACAGAAACCAACGCCGCCGCCTTACCCGCCGCAAACCAATTTCGATGTTCCCTGCTGACACGCCGCTCCTTCCAGGACCCGATCGACACGGACGATCAGGCGCCATCTTCGGGCACTGCTCCTTGCTGCCGTTCCAGGGCTTTCAGACTCTTCCGTTCGCGGCGCAGCGCTTCGTTGCAATGGGACCAGATCCGGTAATATTCAAGGGCGAAGATGGTCAGCCCGGCGGCAAACACCGCCCAGAAGTTTTCTTCGAGGGCACCGGCATACCCGTAGAAAAGATAAAATCCCGCGCAATAACCGAGGTGGCTCCACCCCCGAAAGTTCATCCCCCCTGCCATCATCCTGGCCAGGATGTAGATCAGTGCCGCAAAAGCATAAACAGCGAGGGCAAAGCTTATCAACTTCACCGGCGGGGAAGGACCGAGCAGATTTCGCCATTTTTGCGGCAACTCGGCAAACCAGGGGGCAATACGGAAGACGGCAAGGCTAAGCAAAAGAAATGCGACCAGCCCCCACTGCCCCAGTCGACTGCGGGAAGCGAGGGCCTGAATCCGCGCGCGCGCCTCCTGTGGCGTGCGGCTGACTTTCGGTTCAACCGTCTCGGCGCTGGTCTGCAGCCAGGGCATAATCCTCCCGGAAAACACCAGGGGTGTCAGCTCCCTTTTACATCTCAGGAGCGCGGCAAGTCATGATTCCCGGCCGGCTCCTGCGCGGCGCCCTGCCCTTTGGCAGCCAACTGCCGCAGGCTGGAGACCAGTGCATCGATCTCTTCAGAACCGTCCGGAGACTTCGGTTCCGGACGTCCCATGGCCAGGTCTTCGGCGAATCCGACCAGATCGCGGATCGGTAACAGGACATTTCGCAGCAACAGGGCGGATACCCCGCCGACCGTCAAAAAGAGTACCATCAGGCAAAATACGGCAAGCCGGGTCCGCAACTGGGCCAGGGCGGATTGCAGCGGCGCGGTGGAAAGTCCGATATCAAGAGTACCGAGAATCTTGACCTCGTCCAGGGATGGATGACACTCAAGAATGGCACAGCTCGCCTCGTTGTAAATGGGTGCAGTGATCGCAAGAACTTCCTTCCCCTCGCCATTGGTAAACCGCCGCGCCTGTTCCATCGGCCCAAGCCGGGTCGCCGGCGTGGCACCCGAGTGACAACCGCTGCACCCGGCGGACTTTTTGTCTACCGCCCGGTCAATTTCGGTCGGATCGGAGGAGAACATGACGATCCCTTTTTTGTTGAATATCCGCACATGTTCTACGCCGGTCTGGCCGCCGATATCGCGCAGGGACTGTTGCAGCATTTCCCGATCGGTCTTGAGCATGGCGTAACGGGTCGACTTGACGATGGTGTCGGCCAGGCTGACTTCCTGCCGCGTGGTATTGGCAATCAGGTCCTGCTTGATGAAGGAGTGAAGGAGCAGACACCCCACGATAACGAACCCGGTCACCGTCAGGGTGACCGGAATGATGGCCTTGGCAGCGATCCCGTTGAACATGCGCAAAACCTCCCGTTAGCGGCAAACCAGCTCGTCCGCACTCCTTCGGCATTTAGAATAGACTAATCTACTTCCGCGGAACTGCCAAGTCCGAATCGGCAGCCACCGGCTCCTCTTCGAGTTCTTCCCACCCGGTCCACATCGGCTTGAAATGGGCGAGAGGCGAGTGCCCGAGGGTCGCCAGATAGACATGGGTAAAGAGAAAGGCACCCAATCCGCAGGCCAGCAGAAAATGAGCGGCAGCGATGATCTTGATACCACCGAGCAACAGGACCAGCGGCGCCAGCGCGGCGGGATACATCAGCAGGAAACCGCTGATGATCACCAGGGGGACGAGCACCATCATGATCACCAGGTAGGCCGACTTCTGCATCGGGTTGAACTTGTTCTGCGGGCTGACGTGGTGGGGATTTTCCCAGCCGAGAAAATAGGTGAGAAAGTAGTACTTCGCCTGGCGCATCAGGCCGACGGACAGATCCTCTTTGGTCGGAACATAGAGCTGGCCTATCTTGCGCGTTACCAGCAGATAATAACCGAGCCAGAGCAGGAAGGAGATGGAGACGACGATCCCCGCGGTGTCGTGCAACCGGATCGCCGCCTTGTAGCTCCCCAGGAGGTTGACGTAGTCCGGGAACCGGATCTGGATGCCACTGATAATCAGGGTGACAAAGCCCAGGGCATTCAGCCAGTGCCAGATACGGACCGGGGTCGGGGTAAGGTAGATGCGTTCACTCATTGCAAATTCTCCTTTAGCCGTGACGGTTTTTGCGCGTCAGAAAACGAAGCAGTCCATGACCAATCGGCATGACCAGACCACCGGCAAGCAGCATGGCCCCGGCGACATTGAGGCCGGTGTTGCGGGTAGCGCCCACCATGTAAAAATCAGGGGTGGTGTAGAGAACCGCGAGAACCGCACCGTTTTCCACCGGGATACGGCGATAACTGCCGTCGGCATTGGGTACATGCAGAAAACTGGTCTGCTGGGTACCGGGACCGGCACCATGGCAGAAGGTGCAATCCCAGCGGTTATAGAGAATGTCATAGCTGTGGCTCGGGCTGGCAGGAACCATCATGCCATGGAGGCGCAAACCAAACTTGCCGGCATCCCGGTTAAAGTCCCGCAATTCACTCAGGGAAATGACCTGGTTACCGTCGCCATTGATCAGGGAGGCCGGGGTCGCACCGCCGCTCAGTTCAGTCAGCTCGGCAAAGCTCGCCGGTTCCACCGGGTTGGCGGCATCGCGGTTGGTCGCGTGAATCAGGTAGAGATTAAGGGCCAGCCGCTCCGACCCGGAATGACAACTGATGCAGGGGAGAGCGCTCAAATGGAGCTGTGTCTGCGGCAACCAGACCTGATGCTTTTGCGCCATAAGGGCAGCATCATGACAGAAGGCGCAGGGACGGTTCATCTCATCACCGGAGACTTCGTCCTGGGCCCGTACCGCATGGGGGTTGTGGCAATCGCTGCACCCGGCATTCCCGGCATGAACCGAGGTGGCATATTCGGCGGCCACGGCCGAATGACATTCGTCACAGGCGGCCCGTTGTGGGATAACGCCTTCATCAGGATGCCGGTCATCCAGAGTTCCATGGCATGCCGCACAGCCCATCTCCGCATGCGGCGTCGCTGCAAAGGCCGCCTCGGCGATGGTCAGCTCTTCGCCGACGCTGTCGGCATCACCATGACAACCAAGACATTCTTCGGTTTCCAGCGCCGACGACGGGGCCGCTGCCAGGGCCACTACCAGAATCAGCAGCAGCATGAACCTCTCCAGGGTTCCGCACCTTCTCATTGCTTCCCTCCCTCACGAACGCGTGCCAGTGCCGACGGGGAGCGCGCAGCTGCCAGGCGTCGAACCAGCGCCGCAACCTCACGAACCGCGGCAAAGACCTGCGCAATGACGATCAGAGAACAGTAGCCGAGAAAGATCCAGATCACCAGACCACTGAACCCTTGCATTGCCGTTGGATACAAGGTTGTCAGGGTGGCCAGTGCAATGCTCACCAGCACGGCGCCTCCCAATACGACCCACTTTGTCATGACGACCTCCCCGGTGCTGGCCGGACGCAGGCGATTCCCGCGTCCGGATGGTTGGAAGTTTACTTGCTGGTTTTTTCAGCAGCAGGTTCACGCGGAGCAAAAACACCTTTGACCATACCGGTCAGCAGCAGGACCGCGGGCAGCAACTGGGCAATGACGATCACGGCACAGAAACCGAGGAAAGCCCAGACCAGAATGCCGCTGTGATCTTCGCGGACAGCTTCAGCCGCGAGAACCGGAGTTGCCGACGCCAGGAGCCAGGTGAGCGCTGCAGTGTAGATAGCTTTCGCTTTCATGATGTCCTCCTTGCTGGGGTTAAAGAGCCTGATCCGCCCGGCACCAACCCGGACGAGGTTTGGGCAGCAGCAATGATCGGTTGCGTTCGCTCAGGGCGCAAAAGACCGCCTGAAGCAATTCCTCTTTGTCTGCTGCGGAACGTGGCGGCAGGGCGTGGTAAAAGATCCCGGCGCGCCGAACTTCACGTAATTGTGCGAGGGGCAAGGGCTCGGAAACCAGAATAATGACGACCTCGGGGTTGCATTCCCGCAAAAGCGGCACCAGCGCCGCGCTGCTTAACCCTTCGATGTAGCTCCCGAGGAGAACGACCTTGACACTCCGGTTAAACACGTTGCTGAGAGCGCTGGCCGCCGAGGTAGCGACAACGACTTCGAATCCACTGTGCAAAAAGATCTTGAGCAACAGTTGGCGGGATTCGTTTTGGCTATCGGCAATCATCAGTCCTGGCATGATGGCTCTCCGTACCGAGGCAAAACTTCCGGTCAACGCAGCGGCGTGGTTTTTTCGGCCACGACAACATTGCGGCCATTACCGGCAGGGGCAAAGACCCCTTTGATCAGCGACCAGAACAACACCACTCCCGGCACCAGCTGGCACACCAGGTAAAGGGCCAGAAAAGCCAGAAAGGCGATCATCATCGGCCCCATGCCGGCATCCTCGGCACCGGCGGCAAAGGCCTGGCTGGCGGTTCCAATCATCAGGATGGATAGTAAGCTCAATCGCGTTTTCATAAGGTCCTCCTCTGCATCTGCAGTGGTTAGCTCTTGCCCTTATCTAGAGCAGAAGTCATGCCACAATTTAGGATTCTCTTATTTTGTTTTTAACTATTCGTTTTTATTAGTTTTTTAAAAAGTTGCCCGGAGAACCACCGACCACTGTCGCGGCTTCTCTGTATATATTTAAAAGGCGGCACCAGAGTGCGAAAACCAACCACGCCGTGCCATAATCCAATGTTTTTATTGATCTTTTAGAATTTATATACAGGTGTATAAAAGTTTCAGGCGGGTCCAATCACCACCCCTTGACAGGAGTTTTGCAGAAGGTTAGAGTGAACAACATTATGTTTTGTTAATTTTTCTGCCGTAACCGAGGTGCAAAGAGCGTGGAAATGGAAGAGCAATGCGGGATGGAGATTGCCGTCGTTGACGACGACACCGTGATTCGGGATGGGCTCAGGCGCATTCTGGAGGGAGCCGGCTACCGGGTCGAGACCTTCGCCCGGGGACAATTGGCAATTGACCGTTTCGCGAAAAAATCCTTTGACCTGGTGCTCAGTGACCTGAAAATGCCGGGTCTGAACGGGATTGAGGTGCTCAAGGGAATCCGGGCCCTGCAACCGGAGGTTCCCATCATCATCATTACCGGTTACGGAACCGTCGATACGGCAGTTGAGGCCATGAAAAACGGGGCGGTCGACTACATCGCCAAGCCTTTTACCCCCGACCAGCTTTTAACCAAGCTCACCCTCGCCCTGGAACATCGGGCCGTCCTGGTACAGGACCTTTACCTGCAAAAAGAACTTCACGACAACCAGGGATTCGACAATTTCATTGGAACCAGTCGGGAGATGCGCAAGGTTTACCAGCGGATCATGCAGGTGGCCGACACCGAAAGCACCCTATTGGTTACCGGTGAAAGCGGCACCGGCAAGGAACTGGTCGCCCGCGCCGCCCACCGTCACAGCCACCGTCGCGAAAATGCCTTTGTTGCCGTCGACTGCACCTCCCTGGCCGAGAACCTTCTGGAGAGCGAGCTCTTCGGCCACGTCCGGGGCTCCTTCACCGGCGCCGTGCAGGCCAAGACCGGCCTCTTCAAGGTCGCCGACGGCGGCACCCTGTTTCTCGATGAAATCTCCAACATCAGCCTCACCACCCAGGCCAAGCTGTTGCGCGTTCTGCAGGAGCGCGTGGTGACCCCGATTGGCAGCACCCAACCGGTGCCGATCAATATCCGCCTCATCGGTGCGACCAACGTCGATCTGCGCACCCTGGTGACGCAGGGAAACTTTCGGGAAGACCTCTTTTTCCGTCTCAATATCATCCCGGTCGAATTGCCGCCGTTGCGCGAGCGCAAGGGGGACCTGCCCCTTTTGGTCGGACATTTTCTGCGCAAATTTGCCCGGGAGACGGGCAAGGAGATTCGGGGACTGGAGCCGGGAGTCATGGAAATTCTGGAAGGATATTCTTTTCCGGGCAATGTCCGCGAGCTGGAAAACATCATCGAGCGGGCAGTTGTTTTAAGCCATGGCGAAATGATCTGCAGAGAGGATCTCGAACTGTCTGCCCTGACCGGAGATGGGGAACTGCACGGCTTTGATACCATCCCGCAGACTGCCGATGAACTCAAGATGACCAAGCGCCTGCTCCGGGAACAGGCCGTCGATCCGGTCGAGCGTGCCTTCGTGCTCGACGCCCTGCGCCGGAACGAATGGAACGTAACCCGCGCCGCCGAACAGGTCGGCATGCTCCGCCCCAATTTCCAGGCCCTGCTCAAGAAACAGGGACTCTCGGCCCGTCTGCGCAACGATAGCTGACCCTTTCCAGCAGGGCCCTTCGGACTACGCGTGCCAAAAAGAAGCGAAAATTCTTTGCGCAGAAGGCCGGATTTTCAGCCAATTCATGATAAGTAAGCCACCCTCCTAGGCGGACACATCCTCTTCCGCAGGCCGAATCGGCAGCAGGATGACAAAGCGCGTCCCTTCCCCCACCCTGCTTTCAACCGTGATCTTCCCCCCGTGATTCTGAACAATTCCGTAGGAAACCGACAGGCCGAGTCCGGTGCCAACGTGTTCCTTGGTGGTGAAAAAGGGATCGAAAATCTTGGTGAGGTTCTCTTCGGGGATCCCGCAGCCGCTGTCCGTGACCTCGATCGCCACCCACTTCTCCCGTTGTTCCGTCGCGAGGACCAGTTCACCGTTGCCATCCATCGCCTGTCCGGCATTGACCAGAATATTGATCAGCACCTGGCGAATCTGGTTGGGATCGATGAATATCTCGGGGAGATCCGCGCTGTATCTGCGCCGGGTCAGGACATTATGGAACAACGCCTGGTGCTCGAGCAGCGCAAAGGTCTGGTCCAGGAGAGTATTGACATCACTGTATTCCTTGCAGGGAGGACTTTCGCGGGAGAATTCGAGCAAGCGGCGGACGATGTCGGCGCAACGCTGGGTCTCGGAGAGGACCGTCTCGAGATCACTCCGCAGCGACGGATTGAGCCCCGACTGGCCGAGCGCCATGGAAGAAAACATGACGATGCTGGTCAGGGGGTTGTTGATTTCGTGCGCGATGCCGGCGACCAGGGCACCGAGGGAAGCGAGTTTTTCCGAATGACTGAGCCGGGATTGAATCTCCTCGATTTCCCGGGTGCGGGCCGCTACCTTCGATTCCAGATCCTGCATCAGATTGCGGAGTTCCCCCTGGGTTTCCTGCAAATGGGCAGTCATCCGGTTGAACGCGACTCCAAGCTGCCCGACTTCATCCTTGCTTTCCACCTGAATACGGCTGTCCAGATCCCCGTCCCCCACCCGTTCGGTATGCCTTAACAGCCGCAGCAACGGGGCGCTGATCAGGGTTTGCGTCAACAGGGTCAGGGCGAGACCGACCAGCAGCAGCAGGCCGAAAGCAAGCCAAGCCACGCTGCGCCGATATTCGGCGAGGTTGGTCTTCACTGTTTCCAGCGAGACGATGACATCGAGGACACCAAGCAGCCGACTCCCGCGCGTGTGCTCATGACACTCCGCAGTGAAACAGGCAGGCTCATTATAAATCCCCCGGGCCAGACCAAGCACCTCGCGCTCGCTGTCATCCTGGAAGATCCGGCTCCGGCTCATCGACGTCGCTTCCACCAGAGGAATGTTGGCCGAATGGCAAACCGTACAGGAGGCAGCCTTCTTGTCGACCACGGTCCCGATTTCACTCGGGTCGGTGGAAAAGGCAATAATGCCGTCCTTGTTGATCAGGCGAATATGCTCAACCCCCTGCTGGTTCCCGACCTCGCTGATCATCTGGTAGACCCGCTTGCGGTCGTCTTCCAGCATCTGGTAATGGGTCGCTTCAATCAGGGTTTCGCTCAGAAAGTCGACATCCCGCACCGCCTCTTCCATGAGATGGGTGCGCAGGGTGCGCCCGTTGAGAAACGCAAAGGGGCCGATGGCAAGCAGCACCACACTGCCGATGGCGAGGGTGTATTTGGTAAGCAACCGAAAATGCACTATTTCCTCCCGTGGCGACCCCACCAGGAGAAACATTAACCTCTTCTAAGTCTCATTTCAAGGGATTAGCACAAAGGTGGGAAGAATTGTCGGTGCCGGGGCAAGCCCGGGCGGGGATACAGATATGCGCAAAAGGGAACCGCAACAAATCCGACCCGACCACGAATGGCGGGTTCGCGGGGCTCAGCCGCCCCTCTTCTCATCCGGCGTTCCCGACAGCAGCACGGCGACCCAGCGGGTCTCCTCATTGGCCTTGGCCCAGAGCTGGACCAGCATCGTCAAGGGAACCGAGAGAAGCATGCCGACCGGACCGAGCAGCCAGCCCCAGAAGACTAGGGAGAGAAAGACGACCAGGGTCGACATTCCCATCCCCTTGCCGAGCAGGCGCGGCTCGACGACGTTGCCGATCAGCATGTTGACCGCCAGGAAACAGCCGGCCACCGCCAGCGCCGAGCTGGTGCCGAGCTGCAGCCAGGCGAGGAGGGTAGCCGGAACCGCGGCAATGATCGAACCGATGTTGGGGATGAAATTGAGGAGAAAGGCGAGAAATCCCCACAGCACCGGGTAATCGACGCCGAGCAGCAGCATGCCGGCAGTGACGAGAAGACCGGTGATCAGGCTGATGAAAGCCTTGATCGCAATATAGTGCTTGGTGCTGTCGAGAAACTCCGTGATGCGCGCCAGGGTCTTGCCGGCATCGTTGCGGATCGTCTCGATCTTGGCGCTGAAAATCGCCGCCTCGAGGAGCATGAAGATGACGGTCATGCCGATTAAAAAGGCATTCCCCAGCAGCTGGGTGAGCCCGCCAAGCAGGGTATTGACAAGGCCCATGGCGGCACCGGGGTTGATGATCGTCTGCAGACCTTCGGCAGGCAGGGAGATGCCGAAGCGGGCCAGCCATTCAATGGCGGCGCTGGTCGCGCTCTGCAGTCCGTCCATATAGACCGGCAGCGTCTTGGTAAAACTCTGGATCGAGGTGGTCAGAATCAGCGAAACGCCGGACAGCAGCAGAACCATGGCCGCCAGCACCAGCGCCACCGCCAGCGGCTGCGGCACCCGGCGCCGCCGCAACCAGCCGACCGGCGCCGCGGCGATGATCGCGATGAACGCCGCCAGCAGAAAGGGGAGGACGATCTCCTGCGCCGAGCGGATTGCCGCAAAGATGATGATCAGGGCAGCAATCGAAATCAGCCGGGAAGTACCAGGTTGCATGGGGGGGAATTCCTTGCGATCGAGAAAAGTGATGGGGGGGGCGACCGGCTTCAGCAGCGCCCCGGCCTGGCAGGTGCCGATGCCCGGACCGGGATCGCGATCCCCCGGTAATGGTAACAGAGGATGCGCGGGCCGGGAAGGTAGCGCGCTTCAATCTCGGAGCAAAAACCGGCCGCCGCCAGCAGCGCCGGAATGTCGCGGTCGAGGTGGCAGCCGCCGGCGACCCGGCGCCACCAGGGTTGCAGGCGAGCCTGCCAGCGACGTACCTTTCTATCTGGCGCCCGGCCGTGTTCAAGAAAGAGGAGCTGGCCGCCGGGGACGAGGACGCGGGCCATTTCCGCCAGGGCGGCGGCGGGGTCGGCAATGGTGCAGAGGGTATAGGTGCAGACGATGGTGTCGAAGCTGGCAGCCGCGCAGGGGAGGAGTTCGGCGCAGGCAGCCAGAGGCTCGACCGTTATCGCGGATTGGGCCACGCGCCGGCGACCGCGGCGGGAGAGCTGCGGCGACGGATCGACGCCGACGACGCTCCTCACCCGCGCCGGGTCATAAAAAGGGAGATTGCGGCCGCTGCCGATGCCAATCTCCAGCACCCGCCCCCGGGCGAGGGGGACGATCCTGGCACGCTGGCGGCTGATCAGGGCGAGGCCGCAGACGAGGTCGGTGAGCCAGGGGAGGATATGACGGTCGTACCAGTTTTCAGCCATGGGAGGGTCCTGGCGAATCTAAACGGTTGCGGCGAAAGCCGCTGAAAAGGGTCCGCTGCAGGTGACGCTGGCTAATTGGCGACGCCCTCATTCCGGCCCATGCCAAGCTTGCGCATGCGGCGATAGCCGAGCCATACGGCAATGAGATAGGCAAGGGCGAAGGGCGTGCCGCGGAAGATGAAGACTACCCAGTAGCGGAGCTCCATCCCAAAACCGACCAGGCTGGCGAGGACCAGCGGGACCAGGGAAACCAGCGGTATGGCCGCCAGATCGCGCCAGCGACCACGGAAGCGCCACAGGGTATAGCCCTGCAGCAGCAGGTAAAGGGGGATGGAGACAAAGTCGAGGCCGAAGAGGAGCCCGTCGAGGTTCCTCCGGCGCTGTTCGAAGGGATCGACGGTAAGTGTCCGCTGCCGCTCCTCGTAGCGCTCCAGCTGACTGACCCAGGCGGCCTTGGGCCGCTCTCCGGTAGCAGCAGCCGTCTGCTTCCAAAAGAAGGTGAACGGCTTGGCAATTTCGCCGATCTTCTGCCGGTTGGCATCGAGAATTTCAACCCGCAGCTCATCGATCTGGGTGGGGGAGGAAAATCCAATCCAGCCGAGAGCTTCGTGCTCCCCTGCGCTCTGCAATTGGGGGTAACCACTGTAGAAATCCGCCTCCAGCTTTTCTCCCTGCGAGTAAGCGGAATAGGCGAACACCAGCGGGATATCGCTGCGATAATCGACCTTCATATACAGTTGCTGTTCGACGGCCAGGGTACCACCCTCTCCGGGGTCGGTAGCGGCGAGATTTACATGCAAATCAAAGTCGGCCCACGCCGGAGGGGCGCTGAGCAAAAGCAGGGCCATCAGCACGGGTAACCATCGGGACGCCAGGGGGACACGTTTCATTGCATACCTTCCCGCGGGCAGGGGAACAGACAGGGACGGGTTCAGTGCCGCGATCTCCAGCACCTGCCCTCCAGCATATGGGGTGCCCCGCTGGCACCGCGGGGCGACGCGGGCAGCTGTGTTTTGGGCAATGCCCCGGATCGAAATACGGCTGGTTTTGGAACAGTATATACCGGAATGGATTTCAGGGAGGGGAAACGTTTGGCGCGGGTGACACCATAGGTTCATTTGCCCCCTGTGGTGTCACCCATTAAAAGGCGCCGGTCAATGGGTGACACCATAGGTTGACATTCGGCTTTCTGCCAGCCTCCTCCCCTCCCCGCCTATTCTCCCCCGCCCTGATCAGCCTCGGTCCGCAACTGATCCAGCAGCTCCTGCCAGGCCGCCCGGTACTCGGGATGGCCGGCGAAAAAGAGGTCATTGTGGCCGACGTCGGGGAGGACCAGCAGCCGCTTCGGCTCGGGGGCGAGGGCGAAGAGCTCCTCTCCCATGGCAAGCGGCACGATCTGGTCGGCGCTGCCGTGTACCAGCAGCAGCGGCGCCCGGAGTTGGCCGATCCTGGCGCGGTTGTCGTATTCGGCTGCAAGGACCCAGCCGAAGAGACGAGCGAGGAGCGGGTAGTGCAGCCGCCCCATGGCCGCCACCGAGGTGAAGCCGCTCTCCAGCACCAGGGCGGCGGGCGGGGCTTCGAGGGCGAGCTGCAGGACGATTGCCGCGCCGAGGGAGCGGCCGAGGTAGATCGTCCGCTGCGCTGGCCAGCCCTTTTCTTCCAGCCAGGCCAGGGCGCCGCGGGCGTCGCTGTAGGTGCCGGTCTCGCTCGGGGTGCCGGCGCTGCGGCCGTAACCGCGGTAGTCGAAGATCAGCTGCGGCAGGCCGAGCTCGTGAAAGAAGCGCAGCAGCTCGATGCGGTCGGCGATGTTGCCGCCGTTGCCGTGGCAGAAGAGGAGCGCCGGCATCCCCGCGTCGCCGGGGAGAAACCAGCCGTGCAGGCGGGTGCCGTCGGCGGCGGCGAAGTCGACCTCCTCAAAGTCCAGACCGGCGGCGGCCGGGGTGGCGGAGAGCTTGGCGGAGGGGAAGTAGAGGAACTGGGATTCGAGCATGGCATATCCCGGGAGGGGCAGGTGGAGCAGGAGCAGGCCGAAAAGGAGGGCCCTGGCGCTGGGCGGGGCGATCGTCATGCCGGCACCTGGGGGCTTACCCCTCTCCTCCCCCCCCGCTGCTGCGCAGAAAGACGACCAGCGCGCCGTCGCCGCCAAGGCGCGGCGGGGCGACGCCCCATTCGAGGACCAGCTTTCCGGTCTGCTCCCGCAGGTAGCGGGCGACCGCCTCGCGCAGCACCGGCCCTTCGGCGGAGTGCTGGCCGCGACCGGTGACGATCAGGACGGTGTGCTGCCTCTGGTAGGCAGCGTCCTGCAGGAACCAGCGCACCTTCTCCAGCGCCGGCTCGCGGAACAGGCCGTGGAGGTCGAGGGTCGCCTCGGGGAGGAGCTGGCCGCGGCGCAGCTGGCGCATGCGGCGGGGGGCGGCGCGGGGGAGATCGTCAGGGGGTAGCGGTTCGGGGTAATCGTCGCTGAAGGTGACATCGAGCTGGCCAACGGCGGCGAGGAACTCGTCTTCGGGGGTGGCGCGCGGCGGCGCCTTGGCGGGGGCGCGTCGCTCGGTTTCAGGGGGGAGCGGCTTTTCGAGGGCGTTGGCCTCGTCCTTCTGGGCGACGCCGAGCAGCGCCATCTCGGCGGCAAAGAGCTCCTCCTCCGAGAGCGGCGGCGCGGGCGGGGGGCGTGGGACGAACTCCTTTTTCGGCGCCTCCGGCGGAGCACTGGCGGAAACAGACAACCCCTTCAGATCCCTGAAGGGGTTATTGGCAAAATCTTTCGATTTCGGTTTGGAACTCTTTTTCGCCATCAGCGCCGGACGATCTTGCGCCGCCCCTGCATCAGCTTGGTCTGCTGCTTGATGAGAGTGCCGGTGCTCTCGAGGTGGAACTGGTACCACATATCGCCGAAGCCCTTCATGTTCATCTTCTTGCCCGCCTTGAGCAGGGCCAGATTCTCCTCGAGGTCGGCATCACCGGGGCAGCGCTTGAGGCCGAGTTCGAGGGTCGCGATCGCCTTGCTCCGCTCGTTGATCTTGTCGAGGCAGTAGGCGTAGATCGCCCAGAGCAGCGGCTCCTTCTTGGTAGCAGCGGTCGCCTTGTCGAAGGTGGCGATCATCTGCTTGCTCTTGTTGCGCTTCATGTAGCAGATGCCGAGCATCGCCATCGCCACCCAGTGGCGGACAAAAGACTTCTGCAGGTAGTCGAAGGCCTCGGTGAAGTCGCGCTTCAGGTAGAGGACGGTGCCGATCTGGGCGTTGATCTGCCCCTTGATGAAGAGCTGCCAGGGGGCGTACTTCATGCCGCTCTGCAGGGTGCGGATCGCCTTCTCCCAGCGCTGGGCCTGGAGGTCGCGCTGGGCGCTCTCCATCAGCACGCCGATCTTCTTCATGACAAAGCGGGTGGCGAGGAAGTAGATGCCGGCAAAGAGGGCCAGGGCGATCGCCGACGAGATCCAGATATTGACGTCAAAGGCCTGGATGAGGCCGAAGTTGACGAGGAGACTGATGACCAGGGCAATGACCAGGTTGAGCATGGGATGGATGGGTCCTTTCGGGGTGAGTTTGCAGCGGGCAAGAGTGTAGCAACCCTCCCGGCAAATGTCAAAACATTCGCAGGTTCAGCGCGGCAGGACGGGGTGCCAGACGAGGCGATCGATGCCACGGTCGGCGAGGTCTTCCGGCAGCGTGTCGTGGCGCAGGAACTGGGTGTTCCCCCCCTGCAGCAGCGGCACCCGGTGACGCGGCGAGCTGAGGGTAAAAACCTCCCCGCAGCCGGCGGCGCAGCCACGCGGGTCGCTGCCGCTGCGGTAGGGGCAGTTGCGGCTGCTGGCGACCATCGCATAGGGGTAGTGGAGCGACCCGTGGAGGCCGCCCGGCAGGGGCGCGATCCCCTGCAGCAGGTTGTCGAGCTCAACCCGGGCGATCCCCAGTTCTGCCAGCAGAGCCCTGGCCCCGGCGGCGTACCAGCTGCCGCTGCGAAAGTACTCCTGCTCGGCGGCTGAGAGCTTGAGGTCGAGAATCTGCGGCCCGCGCTTCTGCCCGGAGAGGACCCGGCCGAGGACGACGGTCCGCTCCGGATCGACTTCCCGCACCAGCTCCAGGGCGCCGAGATCGGAGATCAGCACTTCGTCACCGGCGGCGAGCAGCGGCAGAAACTCGCCAAGGAGGCGGCGCAGGGGGTCGAGGGAGGTCTCGATCAGGACCGGGGTGGCGAGGGTGAAGGGGATGCCGGCGCTGCGGGCGGCCTGCAGCGCCTGACGCAGTGCGGGGAGCGTCGGCAACATCCAGGGGCAGAACTCGGCGCCGAAGTAGAGGCGGGAAAAACCGGCCGGCAGGGCGCCGTCGAGGCGGTTGAGAAAGAGCGCGCGCTCCATCTCAACCCTGGTGGTCGGCGGCGGGGACGAGCAGGGTCAGGGTCTGTCCGGGGCGCAGCACGTGGTCGGCGGAGAGATTGTTCCAGCCGATGATCTGCGCGGTGCCGACATCGAACTGGCGCCCGATCCCCCAGAGGGTGTCGCCGGGACGGACCTTGTAGATCACCTTCTGGGTCGGTCCGCTGCTCGCCTTGGCCGTCGTCTTGACCGGCTTGGCCTGTTTCGCCCCCTTGGCGGAGACGACCAGGACCTGACCGGGGCGGATGGTGTTGCTCCAGCCGAGGCGGTTCCAGACCCGCAGCTCTTTTTCGCTGACATCAAAACGCTGCGAGATCTTCCAGAGGCTGTCGCCGCTGCGCACCGTGTAGAGCTGGCGGCGGGTGCGGATATAGTCGTCCTTGAGCTCATCCACCGGCAGCCGGCTGAAGCTCTTGTGCAGCGGCAGCACCAGGTCGGTGCCGATGGAGAGCACCCGCGGGTTCTTGATGCGGTTGAGGGCGATGATGTCATCGACGCGGATGCCGTACTGCTTGGCCAGGGCGAGCAGGGTGTCGCCGCGCTTGACCTTGTGATGCTTGTAGTTGGCGCGCTGGCTGGCGGGGATTTTGGCATAGCCGGCGAGGAACTGCTCGCGACTGCCAGCGGGAATCCGCAGCTGGTAGTCGGTCTCGCCCGGCGGCGTGCACCAGCGCTTGAGCTCGGGATTGAGCTGCTTGATTAGCTCATAGTCGACGTCACAGAGACGGGCGACGATCTCGAGGTCGGTAGCGCTCGGCACCGTCACCGTGTCGTAGGCGAGGGGGTCATGGTACTCGATGTCGGTAAAGCCGTACTTTTCCGGCTCCTTGGCGATCAGCATCGCCGCCAGCAGCTTCGGCACGTAGTTCTTGGTTTCGGCTTGCAGGTACTTGCCGCGGGAGAGCTCCCAGAAGTCGCGGGTGTCGTACTTGCGCACCGCCGTCGCCAGCTTGCCGGGGCCGGCGTTGTAGGAAGCGACCGCCAGGTACCAGTCGCCGTCCATGCGCTGATGCAGGTCCTTGAGAAAACGGGCGGCGGCAGCGGTCGATTTCTCGAAGTCACGACGCTCGTCACGCCACCAGTCGCTCTTCAGCCCCATCATTCTCCCGGTACTCTCGATGAACTGCCAGGGGCCGACGGCGTGAGCCCAGCTGTAGGCGCGGTCGTTGAACCCGGATTCGATCATCGCCAGGTAGGCGAGGTCCTGCGGCAGGCCGGCGGCCGCGAAGGTCTCGCGCATCTGTGGCAGGTAGCGGCCGGAGCGGGCGAGCCAACGATTGAAGGCGTTGCGCGCCGGGCCGGTGTAGTAGTCGAGAAAGTAGCGAACCTTGTCGTTTTCCACCACCGGGAAGTCGAAGGTGACCGCGGCCGGTACCGTGATTCCCTCTTCCTCGGGGGCTGCCTGGTCGGCGCCGGCGAGGACGGCGTTGTCTTCGAGGGTTTCGGCATCGACCCCCTCCACCTCAACCGCCGCCTCTTTGGCCAGCGACTCGATTTCGGCTAGGGCGGCATCGACTTCGTTCTCACCGGAAAGAGCGAGGTCGTCCGGTGCGGCAATCAGCAGCGGCAGTGTGGCAGGGTCAACCGGGGCGGTTGCCGCAACCGGTCCCTTCGCCGGGGGAGGCGTGGACGGCAGGCAGCCGGCAAGTAGAGCCACCAGGATGGCAGCGAGAAAAGAACGCATCATCAATTCCTCCTGAAAAACCGCCACAGGCTATAGGAGTTCCCCTTATGTGTCAAGGAGTTCCGCCTCACCGGGCCAGAAACGGCGCTGCAGCTCGGCGAGCAGCGGCAGGAAGCTGGAGCGGTCGAGGGCGGTAACCGGCAGGGCGGAGAAGCGCCGTGCCAGGGCTTTGGCCTCGCCGGCATCGATCAGGTCGATCTTGTTGAAGACGAGCTGGCGGGGGATACGGTCGAGTTCGAGGTCGGCGAGAATCCTTTCGACCGCCGTGATCTGCTCTTCGAAGCGCGGGTTGGCGATATCGACCACGTGCAGCAGCAGGTCGGCATCCTCAAGTTCTTCCAGGGTCGCCTTGAAGGCGCCGATCAGGTTCTTCGGCAGCTGGCGGATGAAGCCGACGGTATCGGTGATGATCACCTCCCGCTCCAGCGGAAAGCGCAACCGGCGGGTGGCGGTGTCGAGGGTGGCGAAGAGGAGGTTCTCGGTGAAGACGCTGCTCTGGGTCAGGGCGTTGAGGAGGGTCGACTTGCCGGCGTTGGTGTAGCCGACGATGGAGACGATCGGCACCTGGGCGCGGATCCGTTTCTGGCGCCGCTGTTTGCGGCCGCGGGCGAGAGTGTCGAGCTGTTTTTCGAGCCGCGAGATGCGCTCGCGGATGCGGCGCAGGTCGATCTCGAGCTTGGTCTCCCCCGGACCGCGGCCGCCGATGCCGCCCATCAGGCGCGACATGGCGCTCCCCTTGCCGCGCAACCGCGGCAGGATGTACTTGAGCTGGGCGAGCTCGACCTGCACCTTGCCGTCGAGGGTATGGGCGCGGCGGGCGAAGATGTCGAGAATCAGCTGGGTCCGGTCGAGGATCTTCAGCGCGGTGATGGCGGCCAGTGAACGGGCCTGCACCGGGGAAAGTTCCTGGTCGAAGATCAGCAGTGTCGCTCCCTGCTGCAGGGCGCTGATGATCACCTCCTTGAGCTTCCCCTCCCCCATCAGGGTATTGGGGTTGAGCTGGCGCGGGCGCTGCACCACCCGCTCGAGGACGACGACATCGGCGGTGCGCGCCAGCTCGCTCAGCTCGTCGAGGGAGTCTTCGATCGCCTGACGCGGCGCCTGGCTGACCGAGATCAGCAGCGCCTTCTCGCGAGTGTCGGAGAGATCGACGGTCTCGGCCATCTTCCGCTCGAGCTCGGCGTCGAGGGCGGGCAAAAAGGCGGTGAGATCGAGCTCGAAGTCGTGGAGATGGGGCGCAGCCAGGATTTGGGTGGCGGGTTGGCCCGGGCGCGGCGGCAGCAGATGGGCATAATCGACCCGTCCCGGCAGGCCGTCGCTGCCAACGGCGATGGCGGCGATCAGGTCGAGCCGCAGCAGCGCCAGGTCGGTAAGGTCGTCCTGGGAGAGGGGCTCCCCTTTCAGGTGGGTGTGGACGCAGCGCAGCCCGCGCAGGCCGCTGCGACCGAAACTGAAGGCGGAGAGGTCGGGAATGACGATCTCACGGTCGTCGCCGACGATGACATGGTGAATCGTCCCGGCGCGGTCGATGATCAATCCGAGCTGGCGACGCAGCTCATGGGAGCGCTCGGTCACGTAGCGGCCGAGTTCGGGGGAGATCAGCTGCTCGGGAGGAATACGCCGGCGATAGATCCGCTCCAGCGCCTGGAGCTGGCTCGGCTTGAGACCGGCGAGGTTACCGTAGAGGGTGGTCTGAGCCATGGCTTAACCCGCTATCAAGGTTTTCACGCGCTGGCGCGTGAGAAAGACTGCTGCGACCAGAGAAAGGGATTCCTTGGCCACGGATGAAGACGGATTAGACGGATCAGGCCAAATCACTCGGAACAAATCCCTTGCACCGGCCCTGAAAACCCGTGGTGATCAGATTTGATCGGTGTCCGGAGAAGCCAGGCGAAAAAGTTGTTCAAACAAAAGGGGACCCCAGCAGGGGTCCCCGGTATGCTCAGGCAGACTAAGACCGCAGCATCAGGCCGAGACCACGACGTTGAAGCCGGCATCGACAAAATGAACCTCGCCGGTGACGCCGCTGCCGAGATCGGAGAGGAAATAGACGGCCGATTTGCCGACCTCTTCCTGGGTGACGGTGCGCCGCAGCGGCGCGTAATCGTCCATCAGGGCGATCTTCGACTTGAAATTGGCGATCCCCGAGGCGGCCAGGGTGCGGATCGGCCCGGCGGAAATGGCGTTGACACGAATCCCCTGCTCGCCCAGCTCGGCGGCGAGGTAACGGGTCGCCGACTCCAGCGCGGCCTTGGCGACGCCCATGACGTTGTAGTTGGGAACGGTGCGGGTTGCGCCGAGGTAGGTCAGAGTGAGGATGCTGCCACCGTCGGGCATCAGGGGCACGGCGTAGCGGGTGACGGCGACCAGGGAGTAGGCGCTGATATCCATCGCCAGCTTGAAACCGTCACGGCTGGTCTGACTGAAGGGACGCTTGAGGTCTTCGCGGTTGGCGAAGGCGACGGCGTGGACGACGAAGTCGATCTTCCCCCAGGCCTTGCCGACTTCGGCAAAGGTGCGCTCGATATCGGCATCGCTCGCCACGTCACACGGAAGGATCAGGCTGGCGCCAACACTCTCGGCGAGGGGACGCACCCGTTTCTCCAGCGCCTCGTTGAGATAGGTGAAGGCCATTTCGGCCCCCTGCTCGTGCAACTGCTGGGCGATCCCCCAGGCGATACTCATATCGTTGGCGACACCAAAGATGATGCCGCGTTTGCCCTTCATCAGACCCATTGCTTCGTCCTCCGTGGAAATTGATAACCGCGCTATCCGCCGCCCCCGGGCGGGATAAATCGCAGGAATCCTGCATGACCGCTCCGCCGCGAAGGAGCCGCTGGCGAAGTAGCATTATCTATCAGACTATGGCCCGTAAATCAAGGTTTTTGACCAGGAGCGGCCGCTTTCGCCGCGGGGGTCTCCGGCAGCGACTTGTCGCTGCCGAGGAGGATCAGCAGGTCGTCGGCCTGGCGGTAGCCGGGCAGGATCTTGCCGTCGGGGAGGACCAGGGTCGGCGTCGAGCGGATTCCGAGTTCGGCAGCGAGCTTCAGGGTGTCGTCGACCTCCTGACCACTGCAGAGCGGCGGGGGCACCGGCTGGCCGGCAAAGCTCGCTTCGAGCATTTCCAGGGAGCGGGCGCAGACGATGCTGCGCGAGATGCTGTCGGCGTTGGGGTGCATCGCCAACGGGAAGAGCTTGATGTAAAAGGCGATCTGCGGATCGGCGGCGACCACCTGCTTGAGCTCGGCGTGGAGTTTGCGGCAGTAGGGACATTCAGGGTCGGTGAAGACGATGATCCTGGTTTTGGCGGTGGGGCTGCCAAGGAGGAGGGCATCCTCCAGGGGAATGCGCTTGACATCGATGCTGTTGCTGCGGGCCATCCGCTCCTGGGTCACGTTCTTCTTGTCAGCAAGGCGGATGATGTTGCCCGAAACCACGTAGGACTTGGAATAGTCGACGTAGAGGGGGAACTTCTGCTGATTCTTTTCGACCTCGACCGCCCAGACGCCGGGCATCTCCGCCTCCTCGACCTTGAGGACGCGATCGACGCCGTCCCCGAGCAGGCGGTTCGCCTCGGTGACGGTGAGGCTGTGGCAGTCGGCACACTTGCCGGCGCCGCAGCCCCCTTCCATGAAGGCGAGGGCCGGCGTGGAGAGCAACAGGACGAAAACCAGAACGGGCAGCAACTTCATCGGATAACCCCTCTATCGACCACCTTGCCGACCGGCACCCTGCCCGTCGTTCTCCGGTGGTTCCTGGACAAGGAGCTATTTTACTTGTTTAACCCTCCCGGCGCAAGAGGGTCTCCGGCGAGCTTCTCCGGAGCGCACCTTATTTGATCAGGCCGACCTCCCGGAAATAGCGGGCGGCGCCGGGATGGAGCGGTGCCGAGAGCCCCTCCAGCATATTCTTCCGGGTCAGGGTCGCCAATGCCGGATGCAACGTGCGCAGCTCGTCGATATGTTCGAAGACCTCCCTGGTGATCCGGTAGATGGTTTCTTCAGGGATATCGGCCGCAGTGCAGATCGTCGCCTTGACGCCGAAGGTTGGCACATCGTCCTGGTTGGCCACCCCCGGGTAGTCCCTGACCGGGATCAGGACCGGCGCGTAGTAGGGCTGTCCGGCGACCAGCTTCTTCACCAGCTCGGCGGCGACTGGCACGAAGTTGACCTTGCGCCGCCCCGAAACCGCCTCCCGGATCGAGCCGTTGGGGTGACCGACGGTGTAGAAGTAAGCGTCGATACGCCCCCGCTGCAGCATGCCGGCCGCCACCACCGGCTGGATCCCTTCGGTGGTGAGATCCTTGTCGACATCGATTCCCGCCGTCTTGAAGAGATCGAGGGCATTGACCCGCTGGCCGGTCCCCGGGATGCCGATGTCGACCACCTTTCCTTTCAGGTCGGCCACCGACCGAATATTCTTGTCGACCGCGGCGAGGATCGTTACCGCCTCGGGATGCAGGGAAAACATCGCCCGCAATTCGGTCTGCGGCTTACCGGCCCAGGCGCCGCGGCCGGTGTAGGCCTCGTACTGGATATCGGACTGGACCACGCCGAGCTCCAGGTCTCCGGCCATCAGGGCGTTGACGTTGTAGACCGAGCCGCTGGTCGATTCGACGGTCATGCGCAGGTTGTATTCCTTGCGCTTCATGTTGACCAGCTTGCTGATCGCCCCGCCCGCCGGGTAGTAAACGCCGGTCAGCCCCCCGGTACCAATGGTGACGTACTCGGTCGCCGTAGCGGCCACGGCCGGAGCAAAAATTATCAACGTGGTGATGGCGAACAGTGAAAGAAATCTTTTCATGCGCTCTTCTCCCCCGGAAAGTGAACCTAGACGCCAGGGTGGACGGATGGCGGTTGACAAGCAGACCGCCGCCGTGAAAAAATCCGCCTGCCATCCGGTTGCCGTCACCCTCTCAAGACCCAGTCCATGGATATTTTCAGCCTCTTTGCCATCGCCCTCGCTCTCGCCATGGACGCCTTCGCCGTCGCCCTCGGCGCCGGGCTGACCCTGCAGCGCCTCGGCGGCCGCCACCTCTTCCGGCTCGGCTTTCACTTCGGCCTGTTCCAGGCGCTGATGCCCATCCTCGGCTGGCTCGCCGGCCTGACCATTCAACGCTGGATCGAAAGTTACGACCACTGGGTCGCCTTCGGACTACTCGCCCTGGTCGGCGGCAAGATGATCCACGAAGCCTTCGCCGCTGCCGAGGTGCGGGACGAGCGCGACCCGACCCGGGGGCTGACCCTGGTGCTCCTTTCGGTCGCGACCAGCATCGACGCCCTCGCCGTCGGCCTCTCCCTGGCGATGCTCCAGGTTTCGATCTGGCTGCCGGCGCTGGTTATCGGTCTGGTCGCCGGCGGCCTGACCGTTGCCGGCATGCTCCTCGGCCGCCGCATTGGCGCCCGCCTCGGCGCCCTCTGGGGACCACGGGTCGAAATAGCCGGCGGCCTGATCCTCATCGCCATCGGCATCAAGATCGTCCTCCAGCACCCCTGACCCATCTCCTCCCTCAGCACTCAGCGCCGCCCCCCCATGCCCCGATGGGGAAAACCGGTGACATCGAACTGCCAGTCGCTGAATCCGAACATGTAACCGTGATCGAGATTGCGAAAATGCCACTGGTTGCGGTGGTTGAAGGCGACCAGGCGATTCATCGCCGCGATATCGAGATGCCAGCCGCCGTTTTTACGGTGCAGAAAATAGGGAGGGTTGCGCCGCTCTTCGATCGGAAAGCGGATCACCGCCAGCGGCCCGTTGCTGATTACCGCCGCATGACTCCAGGCGGCATCGAGAGCGGCCAGTTCATTGTCCTGCTGGGCATCGGTCACCAGCCAGCGCCGCAGAAACTGTCGGGTTTCCGTGGTGTAGAGATCGAGGTCTGGGTCCTTCAGGCGCAAACGCAGGACCTGGCGGTAAAGGTCGAGGGTGGCCAGCGGCGTGGGCTGGGCGCGAAAGCGGTCGGATTGGGTGGCCACGACCGCTGACGCAGCGCCGGCACCGATAGCGACCGGGATGCGCGCCCCGGCTCCGCCCCCGGCATGGCGAAGCGGCAACGGGGAAGTCGCTGATTCTGCTGGCTCCTCGCCTTTCAGGGCCTTGCCGACCAGCAGCTCGGTGGTGGCGGCGATGCCGTCGGCGACCCGGCCGGAGGCAAAGAAGGGGGCCATCTGCCGCATTTCGATATAACCGATAAAAGCGTCGGGGAAGATTCCTTCGAGATCGTAACCAATCTCCATGCGCACCTGGTTCCCCTCGGGATCAACCAGCAACAGCACCCCGCGGGCGCCCCGGACCAGGCTCTCGCGACCGAACTCTTCAAACAGCTCCCGCGCCGTGGCATCGAGATCGGGGGCGGGCTGGTCGAGAATCACCAGCCAGAGGTGGACGTCGATCTGTTTCAGCAACTGGCTCTGCAAGGTGCCCAGCTGGCGTTGTTCCGCCCGGGTCAACAGTCCGGCCCGGTCATCGATCAGGCCCGGGGCCGGATTGACCTGTTCACAACCGAAAAGGGCCAGGACCTGCAGCAGTCCCAGCATCAGCCAGCGCCAGTTTTTCCAGGTGCCTGAAGCTCTCACGATCCTCCCACCAACAGCAGAGAGAGCTGTGGCCAGTAGGTGATGATCAGGACGCTGAGGAGCAAAATCAGGAAGAAGGGGATCGTCGCCCGGTAGATGACGGTAATCGGTTTTTTGAACCGATAGCTGGCGATAAAGAGGTTGAGGCCGACCGGCGGCGTCAGGTAACCGATCTGCATGTTGGCGAGAAAGATGATGCCGAGATGGAGCGGGTCGATGCCGAAACCGATCGCCACCGGCAGAATCAGCGGGACCACCAGCACCAGGGCCGAAAAGATGTCGAGCAGGGCACCGAGTACCAGCAGGAAGAGGTTGAGCAGGATCAGAAAGGTGAGCGGGCTCGAAACGTGGTTGCGGACAAAAGCGAAGAGCCGGGTCGGGACGCCGGCGTCGATCAGGTAGTTGGTCGAGGCGAGGGAGACGCCAAGGATCAGCAGGATGCCGCCGACCAGGACCATCGACTGCCGGATGATCCCCGGCAGCTTGCGCAGGGGAATCTCCCGCAGGATCAGGACCTCGGCGAGAAGGACATAGACGGCGGTGACCGCCGCCGCTTCGGAGACGGCGAAGTAGCCGCCGTAGATGCCGCCGAGCACCACCAGCGGTAGCGGCAGCTCCCACTTCGCCGCCCGGAGCGCGGCGCCGACCTCGCGCCAGGAGGAGGCGGCGAGGGGGAGCCGGTGGTTACGGTTGCACCAGAGGCTGTAGGTGCCAAGGAGGAGCACCATCAGGGTTCCGGGCAGGAGCCCGGCGAGGAAGAGCCGATCGATGGAGACCCCGGCTCCGGCGCTGCTCTGCTGGGCGACGATGCCATAGAGGATCAGCGGCAGCGACGGCGCGAAGAGCAGGCCAAGGCTCCCTGAGGTGGTGACCAGACCGAGGCTGAACGCTTCGGTGTAGCCGTCCTCGCGCAAGGCCGGGTAGAGGAGCGCGCCGAGGGCGATGATGGTCACCCCCGAGGCCCCGGTAAAGGCGGTGAAGAGGGCGCAGACTGCCAGGGCGACGATCGCGAGGCCGCCGGGCATCCAGCCGATCAGTGCCCGGGTCAGGCGCACCAGCCGTTGCGGGGCGTGGCTCTCGCTGAGCAGGTAGCCGGCAAAGGTAAAGAGCGGGATGGCGAGCAGTACCGGCATTTCGGCGATACGGTAGAACTCGATGGCGACCACGGAGAGATCGACCCCGGAGCGCTGGAAACCGAGCAGGGCGCTGGCGGCAATCACCGCGAAGAGGGGCGCGCCGAAAAGGGCGAGCAGGATCAGAACCAGGCCGGCGAGGATCATTCCGCGACCTCCCCGGCAATCAGCCTGAGCAGGTCCCGGATGAGGAAGACGCCGTAGCGCCAGGCGATCAGGCCAAAAGCGAGGGGAATCGCCGCCTCGAACAGCCACGCCGGAATCCCGTCGAGGAGAGTGGTAGCGTATTCGCGCTCGCCGGCGACGAAGCGGCCGCCATGCCAGGCGAGCAGACCGCAGAGTCCGGTTGTAAAGAGATCGACCAGGACCCGGGTCGCCAGGCCGAGCCGGCCGGAAAGCCAGCGCGAAAAGATATCGATATTGATGTGGTTGTCGTCCCGGCTGGCGGCGACGGCGCCGAACAGGCCGACCCAAAGCACGAGGATGCGCAGCAGCTCATCGCTCCAGACAAAGCCGGCGGCGAAGAGGTTGCGCTGCACGATCTGCAGGGCGGCAAGGACGAGGAGCGCACAGAAGAGCAGGACCAGGAAGGCATCCTCCAGGCGCCGCCCGCAATGATCGAGCTTGACGAGAAATTTCGGCAGGGGTCGGTTCATGGTAACCAAAGGCCGGGGGGGCACCGCCCGGGGTATGGCTAGTTGCCAGCGCGACGGTATTCGGCGAGCAGCTCCTGCAGGCGGTCGAAGAGTTGCGGGGTAAAGGTCCCCTCCTGGCGCAGCTCGCGGGCGAGGTTGGCAGCAACATTCCGCCAGTGCTCGACCGCAGCCGGCTCGGGGGTGACGAAAGCAACCCCCTGCTGGCGCATGGCGGCGGCCGCGGCAGCATCGTCAAGGCGATTCTGGTGATCGAGATTCTGGTAGATCCGTCCCATGACCTCCCGCACCACCGCCTGGTCGGCAGCGTTGAGCCGCTTGAAGGCACGTCCGTCGATGGCGAGCAGGGCTGTCAGGTAGGAAAGGGGCGTATCGGTCACGTACTTGATCCGGGTGTACCACTGGAAGGCAACCGCCGCAATCGGCGAGGCGGGAATGATATTGATCAGCCCGGCCTGCAGCCCGGTCATGACGTCGGTCAGCGGCAGGGTGACCGGGGAAAGCCCGAGGGTCTCCATGCCACGGTAGCTGATCGTATCCCCTTCCGGCACCCAGACCTTGCGGGACTTCATGTCAGTGGTGGAGCGCACCGGCACATCGGCCATGAGCAGGGCGAACCCCCCTTCGGCAAAACCGAAGCTGATGAAGCCGGCGCTTTCAAGGCCCTGCAATAGGAGGGGATCGAGGCGGCTGCGAACGTAATCGACCTCGGCCAGGGAGCGAAATTGCAGCGGCAGGCTGTAGAGTCCGAGGTCGGGATAGACATCGGCAAGGCCGCCGGCAGTGAAGGCGCCGCCGTGCAGTTGGCCGACGCGGATCTTGCGCAGCACGCTCTTGTCGTTCCCCATCACGCCGCCGGCGTAGAACTTGAAATTGACCCGGCCACCGGTGCGCTCTCGAATCTCGTCGGCTCCCTGGCGCATCGCGCGCATCCAGACCGATCCGTCCGGAGCGACGGTGGCAATCTTCAAATCAAGGGCCGACGCCGGGGCGGCGCCCAGCAGCGACAACAACACTCCAGAAAGGAGCAGCAGTCTAGCGATCATCGGAAAAACTTCTCCAGGGCAGGAAAAAGGAACGTTCCTTCAGACAGGCCACATCGTTACTCAGAAATACTGGTCCGCCGACGCCAAAAGCTCCCGCGCCTGGCGCTGGGCGAGGGTGTTGGTCAGGGTCAGGCCGGGGCTGCGCGGATCGGCGGCGAGCACTTCCTGCAGCAGCCGGTCGTGCAGTTCCCGGTCGTAAACCAGCCGCGCGTAGCTGCGCGCCAGTTCCAGCTTGACGCCCAGGTCACGGCCGGCAGAAAGCTCGATTGCCCGCTCAAAATGCTTCCGGGCCAGCTCCGGCTGGCCGCCGAGGGCGGGTGGGCGCAGGGTCAGCAGGATGCCGAGCAGGGTATGGGCCGAGCCGCCGCGATACCCTTCGTCGAGCATCAGGATGCGCCCCAGTGCCGCCTCGACCTTGGGCAGATCGGCGATCGCCCCCCAATCGTCACTGTTGGCCTTGATCCAGGCGAGCCAGCCGACGGTCATCGCGTAGAGGGCCGGCACCTGGTCGGCATCGTCGAGCCGTTCCAGGCCGGCGGCAAATTCCGGGTAGGGACGCTCCGCGAGGGCGCAGAGGTCCTTCTTCTCGGCACAGAGGGCACGCGCACCGTACTCTCGGGCGCGCCCGGCGAGCCGCTGGCGGCGGCCGTTATCCTCGACAAAGGTCGTGGCATAGAGGGTGTAGAGCTGGGCGCCGGCACTCAGACGCCCGACATTTTCCGGGTCGGCCTCGATCAGGGTGTCGATCAGCACCAGGTAGGCGGGAGCGCCGTCGCGCACCGTCTCCGGATCGGGCTGGTCAAGAAGCGCCCGGGAAAGGTTCCCGGGCAGGTTGCCGAAGCCACAACCGGCGAGGAGGAGCGCCAGACCGGCGAGCAGCTTGCGCAACGGCCGCAGCGACGGCCTCATTCCAGACCTCTTCACCACACCCTCACTAAACGACAAAGACCATTCCCAGGATGCCGAAACTTTTGACCGATCCGTCTGCGCTGGTCAGCGAACAGAAAAGCAGGTTGTGATAATCGAAGGAACTCGCGTAGAGATGGCCGAGACCAATCTTGCCGAGGACCTTGTTTTCGCTGCGGAACGCTTCCTGGATCTTCTGCTGGTGACGGGCCCGGGTCGGGTTGGCGAGCAGGCAGAGCAGGAGGATGGCGGCAACAAGGGCGAGTTGGGTAAGTCGTTTCATTACAGGAGCTCCAGTCGATCGATTTGTCGTGCACCCCTGACGGGGCGGCTCAACCATGGCACAAATTGTCGTTTCTGGCAACCGTCTCCACCCCGGGCGACGGCTAGTTCCAGACTCCCGGCAAGGCGGCGCCGCAATGGCGGCAGGCGCCGGCGTCGAGGGCAGAATCGACCACCCTGAAGCCGCGGCGGGCAATGACCGTCTCGCCGCAGGCCGGGCAGTGGGTATTCTCCCCTCCGGCGCCCGGGATGTTGCCGGCATAGACGAACTGCAGTCCCGCCTCGTGCCCATGGCGCCGCGCCCGTTGCAGCGTGGCCATCGGCGTCGGCGGCGCGTCGGTCAGGCGGTAGGTCGGATAGAAACCGGTAACATGCCAGGGGACCTCCACCCCCAGCTCCCCGGCAATGAAGCGGGCAATCCCGGCCAGGTCGCTATCGCTGTCGTTGTGGCCGGGGATGACCAGGGTGGTGATCTCCAGCCAGATCCCGAGGCGCCGGTAGGTGTGCAGGGTCTCCAGCACCCCCTGCAGGTTGGCGCCGGTCACTTCCCGGTAGAAACGGTCCGAGAACCCCTTGAGGTCGATATTCACCCCGTCGAGGTAGGGGGCGACGACCGCCAATGCCTCGGGGGTGGTGTAGCCGTTGCTGATGAAGACGTTCTTGAGACCGGCCGCCCGGGCCAGCACGGCGGTGTCACAGGCATATTCGAGGTAGATGGTCGGCTCGGTGTAGGTGTAGGCAATACTCTGGCACCCCGCGGCCAGGGCGCGGCGGACGATCTCCGCCGGCGCCAGGTCATGTCCAGGTATTTCGGGGTGATGGTGGGGCCATTGGGAGATCTCATGGTTCTGGCAGTGCAGGCAGCGGAAATTGCAGCCGACCGTGGCAATCGAGAAGCTCTCGCTCCCTGGCAGCAGGTGGTAAAGAGGCTTCTTTTCGATCGGGTCGATATTCTCGGCAATACTCCGCCCGTAGACCAGGCTGTAAAGGGTACCGTCCCGATTCTCGCGTACCGCGCAGATGCCGCGCCCGCCGCTGGCGATCAGGCAGCGAAAATGACAGAGCCAGCAACGGACTTTGCCACCCTCGGCACTCTCCCAGAAACGTGCTTCCTGCATGGCAACTCCTTTCCGGTTCGAAGGACAGGAGGAATCATTATAACAGCAGGCGGCAGATTTCTCCGCAACCACCCCGCTCCGGCTAGAACATGAACCGGCGCATGCTCACCGAGAGGAGCATGCCGGTGCCGATCATTGTCGTTACCATACTGGTGCCACCGTAGGAGAAGAGCGGCAGGGGGACGCCGACCACCGGCAACAGCCCGATGACCATGCCGAGGTTGACGACAATATGCCAGAAGAGCATCGCCACCACCCCTACCGCGAGAAACATTCCGAAACGATCCGCCGCGCGCCGGGCGATGTAGATCCCCCAGATGATGATGAAGAGGTAGAGGGCAAGCAGGAGCAGGGAACCGGAGAAGCCCCACTCCTCGGCAAAGACCGAGAAGGCGAAATCGGTATGCCGCTCGGGCAGAAAGGAGAGCTGGGACTGGGTTCCCTGCATGTATCCCTTGCCGAAAAAACCGCCGCTGCCGACGGCGATTTTCGACTGGATGATATGGTAGCCGGAACCGAGGGGATCCCGCTCCGGGTTCAGGAAAGTGCGGATACGCTCCTTCTGGTAGTCGTGCAGCAGAAACCAGCCGCCGACCAGACTCAGGCTGCCGAGAAAGCCGAGGACCAGCACGGCCGAGCGCCGGATGCCGGCAAAGAGGGCCATGGTTCCGCCGATGAAGATGATCAGCATCGCCGTCCCGAGGTCGGGCTGTTTCAGGATCAGCAGTACCGGCAGCCCGAGCAGGGCAAAGGGGATCACCAACTCCCGCAGCGTATAGCCGAGAAAGTGCCCCTTGTCGGCAAAGAAGCGGGCGAGGGTCAGGATGATGACCAGTTTCATGATCTCGGAGGGCTGCAGGTTGAAGAAGCCAAAACTGATCCAGCGCGTCGCGCCCATTGAGGTCTTCCCGACCAGCAGAGTCAGCAGGAGCAGGACCAGGTTGATGCCGTAAAGGAGGAAGCTGTAGTGTTCGAGGTGACGATAGTCGAAGGAACTGACCCCCAACGCGATTATCAGACCGATGAGAAGCCAGTAGATCTGCTTGAGATAGACCGGGGTGGCACTGCCGCCGAGAGAGGCGGCGGCGCTGTAGAGGTTGAGGATGCCGATACTGGTCACCAGGCAGACCAGCAGCAGCAGAATCCAGTCAAAATGGGTCAGCAGGCGGCGGTCGAACATCACGTCAGTCTCCGCTGAAGGGAACCGGAATGACCGGGTCCGGGGCATCGATGCCGAAATAGCTCTTGAAGATCGCCTTTGCCACCGGCGCCGCGGCGCTGCCACCATGGCTGCCGTGCTCGACCACCACCGCCACCGCAATCTGCGGATTCTCGGCCGGTGCGTAGGCAACAAAGAGCGCATGATCGCGAAACCGGTAGGCGACCTCCTGGCGCTCCACTTCCCGCCCTTCCTTCATCCGCACGACCTGGGCGGTGCCGGTCTTGCCGGCGACGCGGACCTGGTCGAGATGACTTGCCCACCCGGTCCCTCCGGCGTCGTTGACCACCGCCTCCATGCCACGCTGCACCGCGCGCAGGTCGGCCGGGCTGATGTCGGCGACACCGATCACTTCCGGCTCCGTCGCGCTCAGCACCTGGCCGTCAAGGTCGGTGATCTCCTTGACGACATGGGGACAATAGAGGGTGCCGCCGTTGGCTATGGTGGCCGTCATGACCGCCAGTTGCAGGGGGGTTGCCGTCACGTATCCCTGGCCGATGGCGGCAATCACCGTTTCCCCATCGTACCAGCGGGAACCGTAGCGGCTGCGCTTCCATTGGCGATCGGGGATCAGACCGGGTTTTTCGCCACCGGGAGGATACCCGAGAACCTGGCCGAGCCCGAGTTCGCGGGCGGTTTCGGCGATGGAGTCGATGCCGACTTCAAGGGCCGCCTGATAAAACCAGACATCGCAACTTTCCCGCAACGCCTTTTTCAGATCGGTGTGGCCATGCCCCTCCTTCTTCCAGCAACGGAACTCGCGGTTGCCGACGGCGAGGCTGCCGGTGCAATCAAAGGAAGTTCCCGGCGTTATCAACCCGGCCCGCAGCGCCGCCAGCGCCGTCACCATCTTGAAGGTCGAGCCGGGCGGGTATTGCCCCTTGAGGGCCTTGTCCTGCAACGGATGGCGCGGATTCTTCAGCAGAGCCACCCATTCCTTGCCGGAGATGCCGCGGGCGAACTGGGCCGGATTGAAGGAGGGTCGACTGGTTATCGCCAGGATCTCCCCGTTGCGGGGATCGATCGCCACCGCCGCACCCGCCTGGTCACCGAAGGCCTCTTCCGCCGCCTGCTGCACCTTGCGCTGCAGGGTCAAAAAGACCTTGTGCCCGGGACGGGATTCCTGGGTTTTGAGGATGCGCAACTCCTTCCCCTTGACATCGACCTCGATCAGCCGCTTCCCCTCTTCGCCGCGCAGGTCGCTCTCCAGCGTCTGTTCGAGTCCGCCGCGGCCGATGAAATCCCCCGCCCGGTATTCAGCAAAGCGTTCCTCCCCCAGTTCCCGCTCAGTGATCTCGCCGAGGTAGCCAAAGAGGTGGGCGGCCATCTCCTGGTAGGGGTAGGATCGCAGGGGCCGGACCTCGATGAGAACACCGGGAAGATCGATGGAGTTTTCCTGGATTCGCTCGACGACGTCGCGGCTGACATCCTCGGCGACCGGAAAGGGGCGGTAAGGGGGGAAGCGGCGCCCTTCGTCCCAGCGGGCGGCAAGCGCTTCCCGGGGCACCCCGAGATAATCGGAGAGGCGGGTGAGCAGCTCTTCCTTCTCGTCGACCTCCTGGCGCAGCACCGAAACGGTAAAGGCCGGCCGGTTGGCGATCAGCAATTCGCCGTCACGGTCGTAGATCGGGCCGCGCGGGGCGGCAATCGGCAGGTAGCGGATGCGGTTGCGCTCGGAGAGCGCCAGATAACGGTCGGCACTGATGACCTGCAGATACCAGAGGCGCAGCCCCAGAAGAAGGAAGACCGCCATGGCAAGGAGCGAAACAACCAGAAAGCGGCGCCGCAGACCGGGATGCTCGGTCCAGCCGGAGTCAAGACTCATAGCGGCTATCCAGTCGCTGCAGCCCGGGGATGCCACGCCGCGGCAGGAGCCGACGCTGCAGACCGGTGACGAGCTTGAGCAGCAGCCAGGCGAAGCAAAGGTTCAACAGCATCTGCAGGCTGAGGCGGGGAAGGATGACCACCCAGAGCTGGTCGATGTCAGCAAGAAAGCCGAGACCGATAATGACGGCCCCCTCGAGCAGAGTCCCGCAACCGACCATGAAAAGCAGGAGCAGGGAATTCTCGGCATTGAACCGGCCGACCGCACCGCGCACGGTGAGAAAGACGGCCAGCAGCGCCATACCGTAGAGCCCGAGACTCGACCCGGCAAAGACATCGAGGAAGCAGCCAAGGAGGTAGGCGAGGAAACTGCCGCGCAAATAATCTTCGTTGAGACCGAGATAGACGATCAGGATCAGCAGCAGGTCGGGGGCAAACCCGAGGGGGATCATGCGCGGCAACAGGCCGGCCTGCAACAGGATGAAGAGATAGCCGAGGAGAAAATAGGCGCTGACCCGGGTCATTTCTGCACCTCGGTAAGGAGCACCAGGACCTCCTCCAGGCGGCTGAAATCGACCGCCGGAGCGACCTGCACCGACTGGAACAGCCCGTATTCCTCCCGCGTCACGGCGGCGACGCTGCCAAGCACCAGCCCCTTGGGGAAGACTCCGCCGGTGCCGGAGGTGACAATGCGGTCGCCGACGGCGATCTCCTCGCGGCGCAGGGCGAAGTCGAGAACCAGCTGGTCCCCCTGGCCGCGGCAGACGCCGCGGGCGCGGCTCTCCTGGACCAGCGCGGCCACGGCCGAGGAAGCATCGGTGATCAGCAGCACGCGCGCCTGGTGGGGGGTAACGCGGATGATCCGGCCGACGGCACCCTCGGCAACAACCACCGGCATTCCTTCCCGCAACCCTTCGCGACTCCCTTTGTCGATCGCCACGGTACGGAACCAGCTCGAAGCATCTTCGGAGATCACCTGGGCCGGCAGGGTCGGCAGCGCCAGAGTCTCCTTGAATTCGAGGAGCCGGCGCAGACGCTCATTGGCGAGCCGGACTTCCTGCATGCGATCGAGTTCACCACGCAACTGGCGGGTCTCGGCAAGGAGCCGCTGGTTTTCCTGGCGGGCGCCAACCAGCCAGACATAGTCTTCCCACCAGCCGGAGACGCCACCGGTCATGGTGGCGAGGAGGTGGTGCAGAGGGAGGGTCAACTGGAGGATGGAGCGCTCGAACAGGGTGGTATGTTCACGGTTGCGAAGATTGGCTGAATAGAGGAGGAGCGCGACCAGCAGCAGGAACGCTGCCATCAGCGGGATCCGGAATTTTCGCAGCAGTTCCAGCATCGGGGATATTTCCGCTGGCGGCGGCACGAAAAAGGGGGGCCGCGGGCCCCCGGGTTACGGCCACAGCAGCGGCCGTAGCAATGAAACTGCGACCTGTCGGCCGCAGCCGGATCAGGAGGAGATGGTTACCCGCTTGAGCAGGTCGAGTTCATCCAGCACCTTGCCGGAACCGATGGCAACGCAGGAGAGCGGGTCTTCGGCAATCACGACCGGCAGGCCGGTCTCTTCGCGCAGCAGCAGGTCGAGGTTGCGCAGCAGGGCGCCGCCACCGGCGAGCACGATCCCCTTGTCGACGATGTCGGCCGCCAGTTCCGGGGGGGTCCGCTCCAGGGCGATGCGTACCGCCTCGACAATGGCGTTGACCGGCTCGGAGAGGGCTTCGCGAATTTCGGTACTGTCGATGGTCAGGGTCTTGGGGATGCCGCTGACGAGGTCGCGCCCCTTGACATCCATGGTGCGTTCCTCGCCATCGGGGTAGGCGCTGCCGATCTCGATCTTGATCTGCTCGGCGGTGCGCTCACCGATCAGCAGATTGTACTTGCGTTTCATGTACTGCACCAGCGCCTCGTCGAGTTTGTCGCCACCAACGCGGACGCTCTTGGCGTAGACAATGCCGGCCAGGGAGATCACCGCCACCTCGGTGGTGCCGCCGCCGATGTCGACGATCATGTTCCCCGAGGCCTCGGTGATCGGCAGCCCGGCGCCGATCGCCGCCGCCATCGGCTCCTCGATCAGGTAGACTTCGCGGGCGCCGGCCGACTCGGCCGACTCCTTGACGGCGCGCTTCTCGACCTGGGTAATTCCCGACGGCACGCAGATGACGATACGCGGCCGGACCAGGTTCTTGCGATTGTGCACCTTCTGAATGAAGTAACGCAGCATCTCCTCGGTGATGTCGAAGTCGGCGATGACGCCGTCTTTCATCGGCCGGATGGCGACGATGCTCCCCGGGGTCCGGCCGAGCATCTTCTTGGCCTCCTTGCCGACCGCAAGGACCTTGCGCTGCCCCATGGCATCCTTCTGTACCGCAACCACCGACGGCTCGCTGACGACAATCCCTTTTCCCTTGAGATAGACCAAGGTATTGGCGGTTCCCAGGTCGATGGCCAGATCGTTGCTGAACATCCCCCAGATCGCGTTGAACAGATTAAACATCGGCGGTGGTCTCCTTTTGCCCGAGGGGCCTGGTTGGCTCCCGTCAGTGGCCGCTCACCCTATCAAAAAGTCTCCCGGTTTTCAAGGGATAAAAGGAAAAAGCTGTTGCATTTAAAACCTTGATTGTCTAACATGCGGCACTGTTTCCCGCACCTTAACCCCCCCCCGCAAAAGGAGCAAAAATCCCGATGCTTGACCTGATTCGCAAGAAGCAGAAAACGACGATCATCAAATTCGTCTTCTGGGCGATTATCGCCACCTTTGTCGGTACGATCTTCCTGGTTTGGGGCAAGGGCTCCGACCGCAGCAGCGGTGGCGACCCCAACCTCGCGGTGCAGGTCAACGGTGATCCGATCTCCTATGCGCAGTACCAGAACGTCTATCGCAACCTCTACCAGCTCTACCAGAGCATCTATCGCGAACAGTTTACCCCGACGCTGGAGAAACAGCTCCGCCTTCCGCAACAGGCCTACGACCAGGTGGTCGACCAGACCCTGCTGCTGCAGGAAGCCGACCATCGCGGCATCAAGGTGAGCAAGGACGAACTGGTCAAAAGCATTGCCGAAATCCCCGCCTTCCAGGAAAACGGCCAGTTCACCAAGGAGCGCTACCTCCAGGTCCTCAATTACCAGCGCCTCACCCCGGACGAGTTCGAGGGGATGCAGCGCAACCAGCTCCTCGGCGAAAAGGTGCGGGCCCAGCTGCAGGAAGGAGTTGCGGTCAGCGACGAGGAAATCACCGCCGACTACCGCAAGCAGAACGAGAAGGTCAACCTCGCCTTCGTGCGTCTCGCCCCGGCCCTCTTCGAGAGCCGCATCGAGGTCGACGACAAGGAGTTGCAGACCTATTTCGCCGAACATCGCGAAGAATTCCGCCTTCCCGAGGCAATCTCCTTGAGTTACCTGCGGTTCGTGCCGTCCCGTTACGCCAAGGATGTCGTCTTCGAAGAGGGCGACCTGGAAAAATACTATCGGCGCCACCTTGACCGCTTTGAAATTCAGGAGCAGGTCAAGGCCGCCCATATTCTGATCAAGGTCGATCAGAACAGTTCCCCGGAGCAGAAAACAGCCCGCCGCAAGCTGGCCGAGAAGGTCCTGGACGAGGCCAAGGCGGGCAAGGACTTTGCCGACCTCGCCCGTCGCTACTCGGATGATCCCGGCAGCGCCACCAAGGGGGGCGACCTCGGCTATTTCCCCCGCGGCGCCATGGTCAAGCCCTTCGAGCAGGCCGCCTTCAGCCTCAAGCCGGGCGAGCTCAGCGGCATTGTCGAATCGTCCTTCGGGTTCCACATCATCAAGTGCGAAGGTTACATCGAGGCCGGCATCAAGCCGCTGGCCGAGGTGACCGACGCCGTCAAGGAAGGTCTGCGCAGCGAGAAAGCGAGCCAGCTCGCCCTCGAAAAGGCGCTCGATGCCTACAACATCAACCGCAAGGGCGGGACGATCGAGGCGGCCGCCAAGGCGAGCGATCTCGAGGTGCAGACGACCGGTCTCTTCAGCCGCGACGAGGCCATCGACGGCCTCGGCAACGTCCCGGAAATCGCCGCCCAGGCCTTTGCCCTCGTCCCGGGCGAACTCGCCCGGCCGGTCGCCCTCGCCGACGGTGTGATTCTCTACAGTATCAAGGAGCGCCGCGAAAGCCGCCTCCCCGAACTCGCCGAAGTCCGCGAGCGGGTCATCAACGCCTACCGCCAGGCCCGCGCCGGCGACCTCGCCAGGCAAACGGCCGACGCTCTGCTCGCCGCTCTCAAGGAGGGGAAATCCCTCGCCACCCTGGCGAAAAAGGAGAACCTCAAGATCGAGGAGAGCGGTTCTTTCGCCCGCGCCTACGGCGACTTCGTGCCGCGCCTCGGCAGCAATCCCGAGATTGCCGCTGCCGCCTTCCAGCTGACCACGGCGGAACCGGTGGCGCCGGTCGTCTACGACCTCGACGGCCAATTCGTGGTGGTGACCCTCAAGAGCCGCGAGGAAGCGGACATGGACGCCCTCGACGCGACCAAGCGTGACGAAATCCGCGAAACCCTGCTGACCCGCAAGCGCAACGACGCCGTCACCGCCCGCCTCAAGGAGTTGCGGGAGAAAGCGGAGATCGTTATCGCACCTGCCCTCCAGTCTGAACTCGAAGGGAAATAACCGCCATGACCCAGATCGTGATGGAGACCGCTTTTCCCGATCTCAACCTTGTCAACCGTGGCAAGGTCCGGGATATTTATGACCTCGGCGAACACCTGCTGATCGTTACCTCGGACCGGATCAGCGCCTTCGACGTCATCATGGACCAGGGGATTCCCAACAAGGGGATCGTCCTGACCCAGATCTCCCGCTTCTGGTTCGAGCAGATGACCGATATCATTCCCAACCACATCGTGGCCATGGATGTCGACGACTTTCCGGCCGCCACCCACAAATACCGGGATCAGCTCGAAGGCCGCAGCATGCTGGTGAAAAAGGCCAAGCCGCTGCCGGTCGAATGCATCGTCCGTGGCTATGTCTCCGGTTCCGGCTGGAAGGACTACCAGAAGAGCGGCGCCATCTCCGGCATCCAGCTCCCCGCCGGGCTCCTCGAGAGCGCCCAGCTGCCGGAACCGATCTTCACCCCCTCGACCAAGGCCGAGCTCGGCGAGCATGACGAGACGATTTCCTTTGCCGAGACGGTCGCCCTCTGCGGCGAGGAACTCGCGACCCAGGTCCGCGACACCACCCTCGCCATCTACAACCGGGCCCGGCAACTGGCCGATGCCAAGGGGATCATCATTGCCGACACCAAGTTCGAATTCGGCATCTTCGACGGCAAGCTGCTCTGGATCGACGAGGCGCTGACTCCCGACTCTTCCCGCTTCTGGCCCAAAGACCGCTACCGCCCCGGTGGACCGCAGCCCTCTTTTGACAAGCAGTTCCTGCGCGACTACCTGGAGACCCTCGACTGGGGGAAAAAGGCGCCGCCGCCGCCGCTGCCGGCGGAGATCGTGCGCAAGACCGGCGAAAAGTACATGGAAGCCCTGACCCGGCTGACCGGCATCACTCTTTAAGTGACTATCCGACAGGCCGGAGCGCGCGCTCCGGCCTGTCGCTTTCACCCGGCCCGGTATCGCCATGAAACTGTCATCCCGCCTGCTCCTCCTTTTCTGCCTCCCCCTCCTCGCCGCCTGTCTTGCCGGAGCGCCCCCGCCCGACCCGGCAGCGGCGCTTCGGCATGCCGAGCGCGGCCAGGGGCTGATCGCCGCCAAGGACTACCGCGGGGCCGCCGCCGAGTTCGCCCAGGCCCAGGATCTTGCTCCGGACGAGGCAGGTTACGCGCTGACCCATGCCGACCTGCGTGAAGGCCTCGGCGAGGTTGACGCCGCCCGGGCCGCCTACCGGCAAGGCCTTGCCACCATCGCCAGTGACGATCCGCTGCGGCCGACGCTGACCTGGCGCCTCGCCCTCCTCGAACTCTTTCACCGCAACGCCCCCGGGGCTGCCGCCAGGCTCGGCAAGGGCCTTGCCGGCGACTCCTTTGAAGCGATCGACCTCGACGGGGCGCTGCGCCTGGGCCGGGGCGATACGGCCGGAGCGATCCAGCGCTTCCGCCAGGCTGAACCGCTCGCCGCCGACCCGGCGCAGGCCGCCTTCGCCCTCTACCACGCCTCCCTCGGCTACTGGCGCCAGGTTGACGACAGGGAGACCTTCCGCACCCTGCTGGAGGCGATCACCCAGGCGAGTGCGCGCGGCCTGATCCGGGATATCGAAGCCCACTTCAAGGTCATCAGCCCGCAACAGTAATCCTGCTCCAAGCGAATGCGGAGTCTCCATGCTGAATCGCCTCTTCCAGCTCGACCACCACGGCACCAGCGTCCGCACCGAACTGGTTGCCGGCCTCACTACCTTCCTCACCGGCGCCTACATCATCTTCGTCAACCCGGCGATCCTGGCACAGGCGGGGATGGACAAGGGCGCCCTGACCACCGTCACCTGCCTGGTGGCGGGGCTGGCAACCCTGCTCGTCGCCCTCTGGGCCAACGCGCCGCTGATGATGGCGCCGGGAATGGGGCTCAACGCCTTCTTCACCTACAGCCTGGTGCTCGGCCGGGGTGTCCCCTGGGAGACGGCGCTGGGGGTGGTCTTCCTCTCCGGCATCTTCTTCCTGGTGCTGACCTGGCTTGGCGTCCGCGAACGGATCGTCCGCGCCATCCCGATCTCCCTGCGCCTCGCCGCCTCGGTCGGCATCGGCCTCTTCATCGCCTTTATCGGGCTGCAGAACCTCGGCCTGGTGGTGCACAACGACGCGGTGCTGGTGCAGCTCGGTCGTTTTACGCCGCAGGCGCTGCTCGGCGTCCTCGGCCTGCTGCTCGCCGTGCTGCTGGAGATTCGCAAGGTGCGCGGCGCGATCCTGCTGGCGATCCTCGCCACCACGGTGGCCGGCATGGTCACCGGGCTCACCCCCTTTCCGACCGGCCTGGTCGCCGTACCGCCGTCGATCGCCCCCGTCGCGCTCCATCTCGACATTCTCGGCGCCCTGCAGATCTCCCTCTGGGCGAGCATCTTCTCCTTAATGTTCGTCGACCTCTTCGACAGCCTCGGCAGCCTGATCGCCGTCTGCCGTGAGGCCGGCATGACCGACAAGGATGGCAATATTCCCGGCCTGCCGCGGATGCTGACCGCCGACGCCATCGCCACCGTCGGCGGCGCCCTGCTCGGAACCAGCACCACCACCACCTACATCGAGTCGGCGAGCGGCGTCGCCGACGGCGGCCGCACCGGCCTGACCGGTGTCGCGACCGCCCTGCTCTTCCTCCTCGCCGCCCTCTTCACGCCGCTGATCGGCGCCGTTCCCGCCTTTGCCACGGCGCCGGCGCTGCTCATCGTCGGCATCTTCATGATGCGCGGCATCGGCCAGATCGATTTCTACAATTTCGAGGAAGGAGCCCCGGCGTTTCTGACCTTCATCCTCATGCCGCTGACCTACTCCATCACCACCGGTCTCGCCTTCGGCTTTCTCGCCCATGTCCTGCTCAAGCTCTTTCTTGGCAAGATCAGGGAGTGTGATCCCTTCCTCATCGGCGCCGCCCTCTTCTCCCTGGTCAGCCTGGTTCTCTGAGCCCGCCGACCGGGAATTTGGCGGGGATCCGGGGGATCGGATATTTGTTTAAAAAGCAGTTGACACCGGCAGCAGCTCTTTGCTATAAAGTGGCTCCGTCACAACGGGGCTATAGCTCAGCTGGGAGAGCGCTTGAATGGCATTCAAGAGGCCGGCGGTTCGATCCCGCCTAGCTCCACCAAAGAAATCAAGGGGTCAGCGGCTACGCTGACTCCTTTTTCTTTTCCAGCCGAACATACCCCCGACTACATTCAGATGCCATGTTTCGTTGATTTCGGCAGGCAGTCGCCACCGTTCCCTGCCGGGAGGAGGATCGATGGACCGCCAAGCGTCTCCCCTCGTCGACCTGCTGTTGAGCCAGGTTCCAGCCGATGGCAGCAGTATCGGTAACCATGCTCTGGAACAGGCCTTCCACCATGCCGCCGCCACTGCCAAAATAGAACTTTTTACCGGTGAATTCGATCGCTTGAGAGAGGAGCTGATCCAAACGGGCGTCCTCATGCGTGGCAAAGGCCGGGGCGGTTCTGTCCGCTTGACCCAACCGACCACCGAATTCAGCCTGCAGATGCAGGAAGCGCCCCAGGAACCTGCCACTTCTCGCCCCACCCCCAAACCATCCACCGCCCCGGCCGCCAGGACCTCCCGCAAAACGGGCGATTCTGTCCAAGTCCTCGCCTACCGCCATCTCGACAGCCGCAAAAACAATCCCGAAGTCGGCATGGTCAGCGAAGCTACCGACCCCGCCAATCCTCCGACCGCCTGGAGTTACGATCCCCATCTCGATCCGGCCCTGCAATTCGACGTCGGGCGTTCCGCCATCGAAAGACTGATCGACGATGCGCTCGCTTCTGGCGACGACGCCAGCATGCGCGCAGCCCTCGAAGAGCTGAGGCGGCTGCAGTCGCCCTACCTCGCCTGGACCGGCAAGGCCGAGCGCACCAGCTTCGAGGTCGATACCGTTTCACTGCACGTGCACGAGCGCATCGACCCGATGAGCATCCTTTCCGCCGTGCGCAAGCAGCTCAAGGAAGGCCGGGCCGGCAAGGTCAAGCCGATGGTGCAGGCCGGGCTCTTCGAGGCCCCCTTCGAAAGTCTGCCGCTGCGCGACGCCATCGACTTTTACCAGCACGAGCGCGGTTGGGCCAACCGGCTGGTGGCCGGCGATTCGCTGCTGGTGATGAACTCGCTGCTGCAGAAGGAGGGCATGGCCGGGCAGGTGCAGATGATCTACATCGACCCGCCCTACGGCATCAAGTACGGCTCCAACTTCCAGCCCTTCGTCGGCAAGCGCGACGTCAAGGACCGCAAGGACGAGGACCTGACCCAGGAACCGGAGATGATCAAGGCCTTCCGCGATACCTGGGAGCTGGGGATTCACTCCTACCTGACCTACCTGCGCGACCGGCTGCTGCTGGCAAAGGAGTTGTTGAGTGAGTCGGGGAGTGTGTTTGTGCAGATTTCGGATGAGAATCTGCACCATGTGCGTGAGATTTGCGACGAGGTTCTAGGTCTCAATAATTTCGTAGGGATTGTTGCATTCCGAAAAACAACGGGTCAATCAGGCGACTTCCTTCCAGACACAAACGATTATCTCGTTTGGTATGCGAAAAACCGAAGTAAGGCAAAATTCCGAACGCTATATCAGGAACGTATCGGATTCGATTGGGTAAATTACGACTATGTGGCCGATAAACACGGCCTCCATCGCAAAATGTCGAAAAAGGAGCGCAAAGATCCAACGCCTCTGCTAAATCATGGTTGCCGAATATACAGGCGGTCGCCGCTAACTTCGGCATCGAGTAGTGAATCGACATTGGTGGAATTTCCCTTTCAGGGGCAAGTATTTACCCCAGGGAAAGGTGGATGGAAAACTAATTATCAGGGGTTGTCACGCCTTGACCTTGCGGGCCGTTTGGAATCATACGGTACAACACTCTCGTTTCGCCGATATACAGAGGATTTCCCTTATTTCCCTTTCTCGAACGCCTGGACAGATACGGCGAGTGGTGGTTACGGAGCCGATAAAGTATATGTGGTTCAAACAAATGAAAAGGTTATCGAACGTTGCCTCCTCATGACCACCGACCCCGGCGACCTGGTGCTCGACCCGACCTGCGGCTCGGGCACCACCGCCTTTGTTGCTGAAAAGTGGGGTCGGCGTTGGATCACCTGCGACACCTCGCGGGTGGCGGTGACCCTGGCCAAGCAGCGGCTGATGACCGCCAGCTTCGACTATTTTGAGCTGAAGTACCCCCACGAAGGGCTCAAGGGGGGCTTCATCTACAAGACCATCCCCCACGTCACCCTCAAGTCGATCGCCAACAACCCGGAGATCGACGAAATCTACGCGCGGATGCACCCGGCCATCGAGACGGCACTGGGGGAGTTGAACGCGGCCGGTGTAGGGGCGCAGCATGCTGCGCCCCTACGGGAATGGGACGTCCCCTTCGATTTCCCTGCCGACTGGCCGGAAGCCGCCCGCAAACCCTTCGACGCCTTCCACAAGGCCCGGCAGGCGATGCAGACGCAGATGGACCGCTCCATCGCCGCCCACGCCGATCAGGAAATCCTTTACGACCAGCCGCAGCCGGACAAGAACAAGCTGCGCATTACCGGCCCGTTCACCGTGGAGGCGGTCCCCTTTCCGACGGTCCTCTCCCTCGACGAGGCCAAGCCGGCGGCAGAGGCCGACGTCGCCATCGCCCGCTCGGGAGAGTCGTCCCGCCAGCACCAGTGGCGCGACGAGCTGCTGAAGACCGGCATCCGCGGTAAAGGGGGGCAGATGCTCCGCTTCGCCGAGCTGGAGACCCTGCCCGGCACCCGCTATCTGCACGCCAGCGGCCACCTCGATTCGGGCGAGCGGGTCGTCATCTCCTTCGGCCCCGAGCACGCGGCGCTGGAGCAGCGTCAGGTGGAGCTGGCCCTGCGCGAGGCGGGGGAGCTCTTCCCGCTGCCGAAGATGATCGTCTTCTGCGCCTTCGCCTTCGACCCCGAAGCGGCCAAGGACATCGACCAGCTCAAGGGGATCACCGCCCTGAAGGCGCAGATGAACACCGACCTGCTCACCGAAGACCTCAAAAAGGCCCGCTCCAGCAACCAGAGCTTCTGGCTGATGGGGCAGCCCGACGTCGAGGTGCGCAAGCGCAAGGACGGCAGGTACGAGGTCGAGGTCAACGGCTTCGACTACTTCGACACCGCCAAGGGGGAGTTGGTCTCCGGCGGCAAGAAGAAGATCGCCCTGTGGCTGCTCGACACCGACTACGACGAGCGCTCCCTCTTCCCGCGGCAGGTCTTCTTCCCCCTGGCCGGCGGCAAGGAGGGGTGGTACAAGCTGAAGAAGGACATCCGCGCCGAGCTGAACGAGGATCTGCTCAATCAGTACCACGGCACCGTCTCCCTCCCCTTCGAGGCCGGCGACAACCGCAAGGTGGCGGTGAAGATAGTCGATGACCGGGGGATCGAGAGTTTGAAGGTTATTGCGTTGGAGGATTAGGCGATGCGTATTGAATCGATTCGGCTGAAGAATTTCCGAGCTTTCAAGGATGTCACCTTAAAGGAAATTCCACCCTTTTGCGTTCTCGTCGGCGCCAACGGTACGGGGAAGAGTACCCTCTTTTCTGTCTTCGGTTTTCTGCGTGATGCGATGACCACCAACATTACAGCTGCTTTGGGACGGCTCGGTGGCAGCCGGGGCTTTCAGGAGGTGCGCACCCGCGGCTGTGATGGCCCTATCGAAATCGAGTTGAAAATTCGTGCTGATCTTGGGCGCAAGGCTTCCAACCTCATTACCTACAGTCTCTCCATTGGCGAGCGTGATGGTCGACCCGTGGTGGCCCGTGAAATCCTCAAATATCGGCGGGGTAGCGGTGGTCAACCATGGCACTTTCTCGATTTCAGCCTGGGACAGGGAGAGGCGGTTACCAATGAGTTGGAAAAAGTCAAAGATGTCAAGGATCTGGTCCGCGAGACACAGACGCTGAAGAGCCCAGATATTCTGGCGATTAAAGGTCTGGCGCAATTCGAGAGATTCCCCGCCGTAGTGGCCCTGGGCAACCTGATCGAAAACTGGCACTTGTCCGATTTCCATATCAGTAAGGCGCGACCAGAACAGGAGGCGGGTTATGCCGAGCATCTGTCGCGCGAGGGTGAGAACCTATCGCTGGTGATCGAATACCTCTATAAGCATCATCCGCAGATGTTCGAAACTATCAGAGAGAAGCTCAAGGCTCGGGTGCCAGGGATCACCAACGTTGAAGCAAAAACCACGGAAGAAGGGCGCGTCTTGTTGAAGTTTCAGGATGGGGCCTTTGAAGACCCCATTTTGGCCAGATACATTTCGGACGGCACAATCAAAATGCTGGCATACCTGACGCTTCTTTATGATCCCGACCCGCATCCGCTGCTGTGCGTGGAAGAGCCGGAAAATCAGCTTTATCCCTCCTTGCTCTGGGATCTTGCCGAAGAATTCAGGACCTATGCCGAACGCGGTGGGCAGGTGTTTGTCTCGACCCATTCCCCTGACTTCTTGAATGCCGTTGCTTTGGACGAAGTGTTTTGGCTGGAGAAGAGAGACGGATTTACCCAGGTTCATCGGGCCAAGGACGACAAACAGCTGGCGGCCTTCATGGCGGATGGCGACCAGATGGGCTACCTCTGGAAAGAAGGCTTGTTCAGGGGGGCGAATCCAAAGTGACCACCTTGGTTTTTCTGCTTGAGGAGCCATCGGCCCAGGATGCGCTGGAGGGTTTGTTGCCTCGCCTTCTGCCTGCCGGCATCACCGTTGAATATCTGGTTTTCGAGGGGAAACAGGACCTTGAGAAACGCATGGGGCGGCGAATGCGAGGATGGCTCAAGCCCGACACTCTTTTTGTCGTTCTGCGCGACCAGGATAGTGGTGACTGTCGGGTGATCAAGCAAAATCTTGCCGAACGCTGCCACGAGGCCGGGAGACCTGATGCCTTGGTTCGCATCGCCTGTCGCGAGCTGGAGTCGTGGTTCATTGGGGATTGGGAAGCGGTCGGAGATGCCTTTGGCATTGCCAAGTTGAAAGCTCTTGCCGCCAAGGCAAACTATCGGCAACCGGACAATCTTGGCAGCCCGGTGACTGAACTGCGGAAGTATCTGCCGATGTATCAGAAACGCGATGGCGCCCGGCGTATCGGTCATCATCTCGAAGTGCAACGCAACACCTCCAGAAGTTTTCAGGTTTTTGTAGAGGGGATTCAGCGGCTGACCGCAGGTGTCAACCCATGACCGCCCCCACCTCCCTCATCATCAATACCCCCTATGAAGCCCCCGCCCAGCACTGGCAGCAGGCCGCCGACGGCACGCTGTCCCTGGCATCAAGCCGCCGCCCGGCCGGCTACGAGATCATCGACTTGCGCTACAATACCCGGCGCACCGAGCCGCTGGAATTGGTCAACCGCATTCGCGAGCGGGTCGATGCCTGGCGGGCGGCCGACTATCCCGGCATCACCAGCATCACCCGGCGGCTGCTGGAACACTGGCACGACCGCAGCGCCCGGCAGTTTCCCTTCTACTTCTGCCAGCTTGAAGCGATTGAAACCCTGATCTGGTGGGTCGAGGCGGCGCCGGAACACAAGCAGGGGATTCACATTCCCGGCGATGGCGGCGCATGGGAGAGGCTGTGCAGCAAGATGGCGACGGGAAGCGGTAAGACCACGGTGATGGCGATGGTCATCACCTGGCAGACCCTCAACGCGCTCACCTACCCCAAGCGCAACAAGGAGTTCTCCCGCGCAATCTTCATCGTCGCCCCGGGAATTACCGTCAAGGAGCGGTTGCGGATGCTCTACCCCGGCGAACCGGACAACTGCTACGATCAGTTCGAGCTCTGCCCTTCAGAAGCGTTGCGGCAGAAGTTGAACCAGGTCGAGCTGCTGGTCGAGAACTGGCATACCCTGATGCCGCTCAAGCAGACCGACCGCTCGGTGGTGAAAAAGGGGCCAGAGAGTGACGAGGCCTTCACCCGGCGGGTGCTTGGCAAGCTGGCCGGCTACAAGGACCTGGTCATCATCAACGATGAGGCCCATCATGCCTATCGAGTGCCGGCCGAGGCTAAGATCAGCAAAAAGCAGGCGGCCGAGCAGGGGATCGACCTCGACGAAGCGACCCGCTGGATCGAAGGGCTCGACCGGCTGCACAAGACCCGGCGTATCCAACGCTGTTTCGATCTCTCCGCGACCCCCTTCGCCCCCACCGGCAAGGCGAGCAGCGAAGCCGGACTGTTCAGCTGGATCCTCTCCGACTTCGGCCTGAACGACGCTATCGAAGCCGGGCTGGTCAAGACTCCGCGGGTGGTCATCCGCGACGATGCCCTGCCCAACACCAGGGACTATCGCTCCAAGCTCTATCACATCTACCGCGAAGCGGAGGTCGCAGAGGACCTCAACCGGAAGGCCGAGCCCCATGAGCCGTTGCCGAAGCTGGTGAAGGATGCCTATTCGCTGCTCGGGGCCGACTGGCGCGAGACGCTGAAACAATGGCGTGATGCCGGCCACACCTCGCCGCCGGTGATGCTTACGGTCTGCAATCGCACCGAGACGGCGGCGCGGATCGAGCACTACTTCAATCAGGGGGATGTCCTCTGGCCGGAACTTCATGCCCCGGTACGCACGCTGCGCGTCGATTCAAAAGTTCTCGACAAGGCGGAAATCGGCGAGACGGCTTCCAGCGACAAGGATTACGAAGCGCGTCTACAGGAGATCGTCGTAGCGGCGACCATCCCCGAAGCCCGCAAGGAGAGGCTGCTCGCCCTGAAAAAGGAGGAGCTGCTGCGGGAGATCGTCGACAATGTCGGCAAGCGTGGAACTGCGGGACAGGATTTGCAGAAGGTGATTTCTGTGGCAATGCTCTCGGAAGGCTGGGACGCCAAAAACGTCACCCACATCATGGGATTGCGTGCCTTCACCAGTCAGCTGCTGTGCGAGCAGGTGATTGGCCGGGGACTGCGGCGGGTCAACTACGACACCGATGACAACGGCCGGTTTCTTCCCGAATACGTCAACATCTTCGGCGTGCCGCTGTCGATCTTCCAGGATGTCGGCGCGGGCGGCGAGGCTCCGCCGCCACCAAAGCCGAGCACCCAGATCGAAGCCTTGCCGGAACGTGCCGGGCTGGAAATCCGCTGGCCGAACGTGCTGCGTATCGATACCGTGGTGCGCCCCACGCTGGTTGTGGACTGGGACCAAGTTGATGTGCTCACTCTCGACCCGGCGAGGACGCCCATTTCGGCCGATCTGGCCCCGGCGCTTGGAGGCGCGGCCGATCTGGGCAAGGTCACCAAGATCGATCTGGAGAAACTGCCGGAAGGATTCCGTTTGCAGCGCCTGATCTTTCAGGCCGCCCGCAAGGCGTTCAGCACCTTGCGGGGGAACTACGGTGGGAGGGAGGAGTTCCTGGTCTACCAGTTGATCCGGCTGGTGGAGGAATTCTTGGCCTCGGACCGGCTCGACATTCCCTCGCTCTATCATCAGGAGCCCCTGCGCAAGCGCATCCTTTATGCTCTCAACATCGATGAGATTGTTCAGCACCTTCTTCGCTTTGTCTCCGAGCAGAATCAGGAGCGGCTGGAACCGGTCTTCGACGAGGAAGCCCCGCTTGGCTCGACGGCAGCGATGCGTACCTGGTACACCACCAAACCCTGCCACCCGACCCGTAAGTCGCAGATCAGCCACATGGTCGCCGACAGTGGCTGGGAGCAATACGCCGCCAACCTGCTGGAGTCGAGCGACAAGGTGTTGGCTTACGCCAAGAACGACCATCTTGGGTTTCAGCTACATTATCTCTGGAACGGGTCCCGGCGGCGGTTCATCCCGGACTTTCTGATTCGCTTGGCCAGCGGCAAGACCCTGGTGCTGGAGATCAAGGGGGAAGATTCGGAGCAGAACCGCACCAAGCGGGCCGCACTCGACACCTGGGTCAAGGCGGTCAACGCTAAGGGCGGCTTTGGGACCTGGTGCTGGGATGTGGCGTTTGAACCGCACCAGATTCAGGACATATTGAGCCGACACAATTCCTCTGTTCCGTAACTACCCCACTAGGGGACATCCTCACCGCCCCCTCCACTGGCCACCCTTATGGCCATGATCTTGACCTTCGTCAATTTATCCCGCAACGCCCCATGGCATGCTGGCGGCATTCACCCGGGAGTGTAACACCATGACCGCTTCTGCCCCGCGTAGACTGGAGTTCCTTTTCCTCCTGCTGCTGGCCCTCTCATCTCTTGTCCCCGGTTGCACCCCCCGCCCGGCCCTCCCGGCCGCTGCGAAGGGCGCGGGGCTGGAACTGCACGACCTGGGGAATCTCCCGGGCGCACGCAATCTCAGCTGGAACGAGAGCGGGACGACCCTGCTCGCGATCAGTGACGCCGGCCTGGTTCTTGTCCGTCCCGGGAGCGGCGCACGACAGCTTCTCCCCGGTCCGGCACCTGCGAGCGCCGCCTGGGGACCGAACGGCAGCATCGCCGTCGCCTGGAACGAGGAGGCGGGCTGCCGCCTCGCCCTGCTCGAAAAAAGCGGCGTGGTCCGCTCCGCAGTGCACCTCCCCGGCCGCGTCACCTCCCTCGCCCGCGCCGGAGCAGAGGTGATCGCCAGCCTGCTCGCCCTGGAAACCTTCTCCTTCGGCAGCCACTGTCAGCTCGAGCTGGTGCGCTGGAACGGTCACGACGCGCCGCAGCGAAGCCCGCTCTGGGAGACGACGCTCAAGCCGGGAAGCGCCGAACGGCTCGGCCGCCATCTTTTCACCGTTGCGGCCCTCGCCCCGGCGCCCGACAGCGAGGAGCTGCTCCTCGGCGAAATCCACGATCCACCAGCGGCCCGTCTCTACAGCCGGATTATTTTACTCCCTCTGGCCGGCAATACCGGTCGTATCCTGGTCAATCTTGCGGGGATTGCTCCCCCGGGACGATGGCTGGGGGATGGTGAAACTTTTCTTTTCACCGATGGTGGAACCCTCTTTCGCTTTGCTCCCCGGCTCGAGGAGCGGCCGCAGCCGCTGGGGCCGGGTCGGCGGCTGCACGCCGTCACGCCGGCGGGGGACTGGCAGCTGGTCGACGACCAGTTGCGGCACCATGACCTCCCCCTGGCCCAATTTCCCGGCCTGAGCAGCGGCAGCTTCGCCCCCGACGGCACCACACTGGCGCTGGCCGATCAGGGTCGACTGCTGCTGGTGACCGGGCTCAAGACCGAGCCGGCACCACCGCCGCCGACCGACCGCGAAAGGTTGCGGAAACTGCGCCATTGGTGGCGCGCGGGGCTTATCGACAACGACGACTACCGTAATGCACGCAAGGAGCTGTGGCCATGACCCGGATTTTCATCCTGTTTGTCTTTCTCCTGCTGCTGCCGCCGGGCGCAAGGGCACAATCCGACGCCGATGCCGACTGCCTCGGTTGCCACCGCCGCGAAACGCCGACGGCGGTCCACGCCTGGGAAGCGAGCGCCCACGGCGACAAGGTGGCCTGCGTTGACTGCCACGGCAGTAACCATCAGGCGATGCGCGCCGGCGTGGCGCCAGTCACCATCGCCGCCTGCGCCGCCTGCCATCCCAAGGCGGCAGCACAACACCGAAAATCACGCCACGGGCTAGGACTCCACTCGGGCTGGGGCTGTACCCGCAACCTGCCGGCGAAAAACCCCGCCGAGTGCCGCTTCTGCCATGAAGAGGGGAGCACGCGCCCCCTCTCCACCGTACAGTGCGCCCGGTTCCTGAAACAGACCCCGGCGATGCGGGAGATCGGCTGCAACCGCTGCCACCGGGTCGAATCGTCCTGCGCCGCCTGCCATGGGGCCCACAGCACCGAGCTCACCATCGTCCGCGCACCGGGGGTCTGCGCCACCTGTCACATGGGGCCGGACCACCCCCAGTGGGAGATGTGGCAGACCTCGAAACACGGCACCCTCGCCGCCACCGCACCGGGCCTCGGTCCGACCTGTCAGGATTGCCACATGCCCGGCGGCAGCCACGACGTCTCCGCCGGGCTGACTGCCACCCCCGGGCTGACGCCGCGGAAGGATGCCGAAGTCCAGCGCCGGCAGATGCTCGATATCTGCAGCGGCTGCCACGCCCGGGGCTTCGCTCTGCGCGACTTGGAGCACGCCGACCAGGTCCGCAGCGAGAGTCTGGCGCTGGTCGGCGAGGGGCGCGAACTCCTGGAGCAGCTGGCGGACGCCCGCCTCCTCGACCCCGCCCCCGACCGGCGCCCGCCCCACCCGTTGCGCGGTGCCACCCTGGTCAGCGACGGCCAGATGCTCTACGAGGAGACCTCCCGTGCCGAGCGCATTTTTTTCAAAATGCAGAAGTACGACCTTGCCCAGGCCGTCAAGGGAGCCTATCACCAGAATCCCGCCTACACCCACTGGTATGGCAACGCCGAGCTGAAGATGGACCTTATCGACCTGCGCGCCGAGGCGAGCCGCCTGCGCCAGCTGAGCGGCCGCACCGGTGCAAGTCCTGCCGATGCCGGAGCGGCTGCCGAGGAAAACTTGCGCACCCTGCAGCGGCGCCATGCCGCCGGCGAGCTCGATGATACTGGATATCGCGAGCAGAAGGAGAGGTTGCTGCGTGGCTACCTGGAGCGGTGAGAACCGTAAGCGAGGAAAGGGGCGGAATCAGGTTGCCGGCTTGAGCTTGTCGGCGAAGAGCTTCTCCAGTTTCTGCAGCTTGGGAGAAATGACCATCCGGCAGTAGGGCTGAAAGGAGTTGATCCGGTAGTAATCCTGGTGATAGCCCTCGGCCGGATAAAAGGCCTCGAGCGGCACGATCTCGGTGACGATCGGGTCGGGCCAGAGGCCGCTGGCCTGCGCCGCGTCCCGGGAGGCCTCGGCAACCCGGCGCTGCTCCTCGTCGCGATAGAGGATGATCGAGCGATACTGGCTGCCGATATCGCCGCCCTGGCGGTTGCGGGTGGTCGGATCATGGACGCGCCAGAAGACCTCGAGCAGCTCGGCGAGGGAAATTAGCGCCGGATCGAAGTGGACCTGCACCACCTCGGCATGACCGGTGCTGCCGCTGCAGACCTCCTCGTAGTCGGGATTTTCCCGGGTTCCCCCGGCGTAGCCTGAGACCACCTGCACCACTCCCTGGAGCCGGCCGAAGACTGCCTCGATGCACCAGAAGCAGCCGCCACCCAAGGTCACCGAATCAAGTCCTGCACTCATGACTGCCTCCTCTCTTCTTCCTGAATGAGATTGTAGCAGAGATGGGAAATCGGCGGACGGCCCGGGGTTAAGGCCTGCCGAGGAGCCGCACCAACTCCTCCGGTATGCCCGTATCAAAAGAGAGCAGCCGCCCGTTGCCGGGGTGGGTGAAGGTGAGGGAGCGGGCATGCAGGGCGAGGCGCGGCGCCGAGTCGGCCCCGTACTTGCGATCACCGACCAGCGGATGTCCCAGCTCGGCGAAGTGGACGCGGATCTGGTGCTTGCGGCCGGTCAACAGGTGGATGTCGAGCAGGCTGCAGCCCCTACCCTGCTGCAGCACGCGGTAGGCGGTGTGAGCGAGCTTACCCTGACCGGGCTCGGTGGTCGAGTAGACCCGCTGCGCCCGGTTCTCGGCAAGGCAGCTGGAAATCGTCCCGGCCGCGGGGCTGACTGCGCCGTGCACGACGGCGACATAGTGCTTTTCCGTCGTCTCCCAATCTTGCTGCAAAAAGGTCTTCACCGCTTCGCTCCTGGCGAAGAGAAGAAGTCCGGAGGTCTCCTGGTCGAGGCGGTGGACGACGAAGACGCGGTGGCGCGACTTCGGATCCCCCTTGCGAACATAGTCGTTGAGCAGGTAGTGAGCGGTCCGCCGCTTCTCCCGTTCGCTGCCTATGGTGAGCAGCCCGGCCGGCTTCACCACCACGAGGATATCCCGGTCCTCGTAGAGGATCTCCATCCCTCCCGGCCGACGCAGTTTCGGCGGTTTTTTCCCCTGGGTTTGCTCTGCCATCTCCGGTCACCTCTTCTGTCCTGCCTTTGGCGCTGCTCAGAAATCCGTCTCCCTCTGCCCTCTGCCCTCTGGCCGACGCGGCAGATCGCCCGAGCGATGCGATTGACGGGGTCGCGCCGGGAAAGAGCGGGGGGTGCTGGTCGTTGAGTCAATTGCGGGAGGCGCGCTCCCTGTTCTGCAGGGTACCCGGAAAGCAGAAAAGGGAACAGGCAAATCTCAAGGCAAGAGCGTCTCTCACCCGCTCCTTTCCGTCGCTTGAGGTCACGAAGGCCACGGAGGAAAGCTTTGGTGGAAGATTTTTTACCTCTGTGACCTCCGTGGTCTCTAGTGAGCAAAGCGAACGGGTGAGAGATGCCTTTTGCCTCGGCCACGGCATGGGAGGAATTATCCAACACCGGCGATTTAAAACCAGAAACCGGTTGCCCCCGATGAGCCATCGGTGGTATAAGAACACCCTCTCCTGAACCACAGGGATCGCCCTGTGGTTTTTGTTTTGTCCAGACCGAAAGAAGAAGCGTCATGATCAGCGCCCACAACGTCGCCCTTGCCTACGGCAAGCGCATCATCTTCAAAGATGTCAATATCAAGTTCATCCCCGGCAACTGCTACGGCCTGATCGGCGCCAACGGTGCCGGCAAGTCGACCTTCCTCAAGATCCTCGCCGGCGAATCGGAGCCCGACAAGGGGGAGATCACCACCGGCCCCGGCGAGCGCATCGCCATGCTGCGCCAGGACCACTTCGCCTTCGACGAGGAGACCGTCTTCAACACTGTGATGATGGGGCACCAGGAGCTCTACCGGGTGATGGCCGAGCGCGAGGCGATCTACAGCAAGGGGGAATTCAGCGAGGAGGACGGCGTCCGCTCCGGCGAACTGGAAGCCGAGTTTGCCGAGATGAACGGCTACGAGGCCGAATCGGAGGCGGCGGTGCTGCTCAACGGGCTCGGCATCCCCGAGGCGCTGCGCCACAAGAAGATGAAAGAGCTCGAAGGGGGCGAAAAAGTGCGGGTGCTGCTCGCCCAGGCCCTCTTCGGCAGCCCGGACATTCTCCTGCTCGACGAACCGACCAACCATCTCGACCTGAAATCGATCGGCTGGCTCGAAGATTTTCTCGCCCGCTTCCAGAACACGGTCATCGTCGTCTCCCATGACCGTCACTTCCTCAACCAGGTCTGCACCCACGTCGCCGACATCGACTTTGGCAAGATCACCGTCTACGTCGGCAACTACGACTTCTGGTACGAAGCGAGCCAGCTCACCCTGAAGCAGAAACAGGAAGAGAACCGCAAGACCGCCGACAAGGCCAACGAACTGAAGGAGTTCATCCAGCGCTTCTCCTCCAACGCCTCCAAGGCGAAGCAGGCGACCTCGCGCAAGAAGCTGCTCGAAAAACTGACCCTTGAGGAGATGCCGGTCTCCTCGCGCAAGTACCCTTTTGTCGTCTTCAAGGCGGAGCGCCCCTGCGGCGACATCATTCTCGAGATCAAGGACCTCACCAAGAGCATCGACGGCGTCAGGGTCCTCGACAACTTCAGCCTTACCGTCAACAAGGGGGACAAGATCGCCTTCGTCGGCGGCGGGCCGCTGACCAAGACAACCCTGTTCCAGATCCTCGCCGGCGAGCTCGAGCCGGACAGTGGCAGCTTCCGCTTCGGCGTCACCATCACCAGCGCCTGTTTTCCCAAGGAGAACGGCCGTTTCTTCGAGAACGACCTGACCCTGATCGACTGGCTGCGCCAGTTCGCGCCGGGCGAAGGGGAGAGCTTCGCCCGCGGCTTTTTGGGGCGCATGCTCTTCTCCGGCGACGAGGCGACCAAGAAATCGAACGTCCTCTCCGGCGGCGAGAAGGTGCGCTGCATGCTCGCCCGGATGATGCTCACCGGAGCCAACCTGCTGATCTTCGACGAGCCGACCAACCACCTCGACCTTGAGTCGATCACCGCCCTCAACAACGGGCTGATCGCCTTCCCGGAGGTGATCCTCTTTGCCAGCCACGACCACAAGTTCCTCTCCACCGTCGCCAACCGCATCGTCGAGTTCACGCCGCGCGGCTACATCGACCGCAGCATGACTTTTGACGAATACCTGGAGAGCAACGAGGTGGCGAAGGTGCGGGAGGAATATTTCCAGGGGGAGGCAGCGCTGACCCTTTAATCACGCCGGCCCAGGCCGAATCGATGTTACACGAAGAGAGCGGCGCCTCAGAAGGGGTGCCGCTCTCTTCATGTAAGCTCCCTGGTTGGCTAGCGGCAGTAAAGCTCGACGACCTGCTGCTCGTTGACCTTTGCAGCGAGCTCCTCGCACTTCTGCAACTGGCCACCATGCTGCCCGGGCGGGGCGCCGCGGCGTTCAAGAAAGCGATCGGTCGAGGATGGTTTAGCAGGGCAACTTCGGTTCCCTCTTTCCAGAGCCGGCAGCCAAGGGGAACCTACCCCGCCTTCTCCAGCAGTACGGTGCTGAACTCGGGGAGCATGCGGTTCCTGATCACCCGGCAACCGAGCCGCCGGTAGCACTGGCGCACATCGAAATTGTATTCCCAGAGTATTCCGGAGAGGAGGAGCAGGGCGCCGGGCCGGGCCGCGGCCACCAGCTGCGGGGCGACCTGCAGCAGGATGTCGCCATAGATGTTGGCCAGCACCAGGTCGAAGCCGGTCTCGGTCAGTCGCTCCAGGGTCCCCTGGCAATGCTGCACGCGGCGAGCAACCTTGTTGTGGGCGCAGTTGCGGCGGCAGCTGGCCACCGCATCTGCCTCGATATCGACGCACCAGGCCGCACCGCCGCCGAGGAGGAGGGCGGCGATGGCGAGGATACCGGTGCCGCTGCCGAGGTCGAGAATCCGTTCGCTGCCGGAGAATCGCAAATCTTCCAGCGCCTCCAGGCAGCTGACGGTGGTTTCGTGTTCCCCCGAACCGAAGGCGCCGCGATCCATTACCAGGTCGATGCGACCGTCATCCGCCGGCGGGGTACCCGGCGGGCAGATGCGGAAGCGCTCGCCGATCAGGAAGGGAGAGTAGGTCCCGGGCATGCTCAGCTCACTTGCCGCGCTTCTTGAAGGGCGGCTTTTTGCCGCCGGGCCGGTCCCCACCCGGCTTGACGTATGGGCGCTTGCCGGGAATCTGCTCCGTCCGCGCCGCGGCAGGGCCGGCATCGACACTGAGCTTTAACTGCTGGCCGCAGACCCAGACCCCCTGCAGCAGACGGATGACCTGCGGCGGCAGGTCGGCGGGGAGATCGACGAGGCTGAAGTCGTGGAAGAGCCGGATGGCGCCGATGTCGGCGCTGCTCAGCTGCGCCTCGTTGGTGATAGCGCCGACGATGTGGCGCGGTTCGACGCCATGGCTGCGGCCGACCTCGATGCGGTAGCGCTGCGACGGGCCGCCGCGGGGGGCAACTCGCTGTCCTCCGCGGGACGCCGGAGCCCGGGGAAAATCCCGATCCTCGACAATTGGCGGATCAGCCGGCCCTTCATGCTGCAGTGGCTTCTCCTTCTGCACCAGATAGGCGAGCGCCGCGGCGATGCGGCGGAAACCAGCGTCCTGCTCGTCCTGGAAACTGTCGACCAGTTCCTCGAAGAATTCGAGTTCCTGGCTCTCCAGCGCCTCGGCGATCTGTTCCTTGAACAGGCCGATACGGCGGTCGGTGATCTCCTGGCGACTCGGCAGGCTCATCGGCTTGATCGGCTGGCGGGTTGCCTGCTCGATGGCGTAGAGCATGCGCCGCTCGCGCGGGGCGACAAAGAGGATCGCCTTCCCTTCCCGGCCGGCGCGGCCGGTGCGGCCGATACGGTGGACGTAGGCCTCGGTATCGTAGGGGATGTCGTAGTTGACGACATGGCTGATGCGCTTGACGTCGAGGCCGCGGGCGGCGACGTCGGTGGCGATGACGATATCGAGGGAACCGTTCTTGAGGCGCTCGATCGTCTTCTCGCGCAGGGCCTGGGTCATGTCGCCATTCAAGGGGGCGCAAGAGAAGCCACGCGCTTCGAGCTTTTCCGCCAGCTCCACGGTCTCGATCTTGGTGCGGGCGAAGATCAGCATGGCGTCGATCTCCTCGGCCTCGAGGATGCGGGTCAGGGCATCGAGCTTGTGCAGCCCCTTGACCTGCCAGTACCACTGGGAGATCGTCTCGACGGTCGAGGTCTTGCTCTTGATGCGGATCTCGACCGGGTCCTTCATGTGCCGCCGGGCGACCTGCAGCACCTCCTTCGGCATGGTCGCCGAAAAGAGGGCGGTCTGCTTCTCCACCGGGGTGTGCTTGAGGATCTCCTCGACGTCGTCGATGAAGCCCATCTTCAGCATCTCGTCGGCCTCGTCGATGACGACACAGGCGAGGCGGTCGAGCTGCAGGGTGCCGCGGCGCAGATGGTCCTGGATCCGCCCCGGGGTGCCGACCACCGCCTGCACGCCCCGCTGCAGCTGGCGCAACTGGGCGAGCATGTTCTGGCCGCCGTAGACCGGCAGCACCTGGAATCCGTCGAGATGGCGGGCGTAGGTCTGCATCGCCTCGGCGACCTGCAGTGCGAGCTCGCGGGTCGGGGTGAGAACCAGGATCTGCGGGTAGCGCAGCTTCGGGTCGAGGCGGGAGAGGAGCGGCAGGGAGAAGGCGGCGGTCTTGCCGGTGCCGGTCTGCGCCTGGCCGAGGAGGTCGCGCCCCGCCAGCAGCGGCGGAATGCTCTGCGCCTGGATCGGCGAGGGGACTTCGTAACCGACTTCGTCGATGACCTTGAAGATAGCGGGTGCGAGGTTCAGTTCGGCAAAGGTGATGGTCTTCTCTTCAGACATGGGAAACCTAAGGGGGAAGTGCTCGTCGGGTGGTGAAGGGAGGGATCGAGCAGAGGGATAAGTCCTTGTCGGCGCAAAGCTTCTCCTTCCCCTTGTGGAAAGGAATCCGGCAGGCCGCACCTTAACCCATCCCGAAGAGAAGCGCCAACAATTTTCCAAGGGGGAAATGGAAAGAATCCTGCCAAAGCAGGCAAGGAGCCTTCACAACCTGCGGAGGAAGACCCACAGCCACGGCAGCAACGCCGCCAGGGTTCAGTTGCAAACTAGCCGCGACAAACTTCCCGCCGATGCCCGACACTGAGAGCCAGGACGACGAGCTGTTCATCGCGAACCTCGCAGAGGATGCGATAGCCACCGACCCGGCAACGCCAGAGACCGGCCAACTCACCGGGACGAGACCGGCTCAGGCCCCGAAGGTCCCGGTCCAGAGCCCCTTGAAGAAATGACGGGCATTGCTGCCGAGAACGCGGCTGTCGTACCCCCCTTCCTGGATTACCACCGTCGGCAGGCCGAGGGCGGCGAGCATGCGGCCGTTTTCGACGAAGTCCGGCCCTTTCAGGCTCCAGGTCCCGGTCGGGTCGCCATTGGCGGTGTCGAGGCCAAGGGCAATCACCAGGAACTCCGGCTTGAAGCGCTGGATGCGCCGGATCGCCCTGCTGAGCGCCACCCGGTAACCGGCACCGTCGAGATGTTCGGGGAGCGGCAGGTTGAGGTTGTAGCCGAGACCGTGGTCGACACCGGTCTCATCCTCGAAGCCATTGAAATAGGGATAGGCGAAGCGCGGATGGCCGTGGATGGAGACCGTCAGGACGTCGCGGCGGGAATAGAAAATATCCTGGGTACCGTTGCCATGATGGTAGTCGATGTCGAGGATTGCCACCTTGCCGTATTCGCACAACTCCTCGGCGGCGAGGGCGGCGTTGTTGAAATAGCAGAAGCCGCCGAAGGCGCGCCGCTCCGCATGATGCCCGGGCGGCCGCACCAGGGCATAGGCGAGGCGTTGCCCTTCGAGAACCCAGCGCGCCGCGGTCAGGGCGCAGTCGGCGGCGCGTTTGGCGGCAAGAAAGGCGTTGTGGGTCAGCGGTGTGAAGGTATCGATGCAGTAGTAGCCGGCCTTGACCGCCATCTCCTTGGGCGGCCTGGCGGCGTTGCGCACCGGGAAGACATAGGGGTAGAGCGCCTTGTTGGCCGGCAGGCCGGCACACATCGTCTTCAGGTAATCGACGAAATCGGGGGCATGGATGCGCTTGAGGTGGCGTTCGGCAAAGCGCCGCACCGGGACGCGATAGAAAAGCCCGGTCGGTTCGATTTCGCGCAGGATCGAACGGATGCGCACCGGCGACTCGACGTAGCCGCGCTCACGGATGTGGTGAATGTCATGCTGATCGTTGACCACCAGGGCGATCTGGCGGTCGACAGGGTGGCGATCGAGGGGCACCGGACGCGCCACCTCCTTCTTGAGATAACGGAAGGGGCGCAAGCGCACCGGGTCGTCCTGGAAGGAGTTGACCACCATGTCGATGTAGGACTGGGGACAGAGATCGGCATATTTGCGCTCGAGGATGGCACGAACGATCTTGCGCGCCCGCGCCGCCGGCAACTCCACCCCCTGGCCGAGGTCATCGAAGACCAGGAAGGGGGGATTGTCGTCCCCCGCCTTGACCGGTGTCTCGTAGGCGGTCCCGGCGATCGGCCGGACACCGTACTGCTCGTAGAACTTCAGCCGCGCCCGGTTCTGGGCGAGAATCTGCGGGTCGCGGCAGAGCGCCGGATCGTCGGGGAGACACTCCATGAAGATGCCGACCACCCCCAGCCCGCGCGCCTCGGCCCGTAGTCGTTCGTAGAGGGCGCCGCCGATGCCACGCCCGGTCATCTTTTCCGCCGCCGAGATGTACTCGAGGTAGCAGAATTTCAGGTCGGGGGCATGCAGCAGCAGGGCGAATCCCTTGACCCCCTCCCCCTTGTCGTCCTCGGCCACCGAAAGGATCGACCGAAAGCGGTATTTCAGCGGGTTGGTCAACTGCTCCGGAAGTTTCCTGATGTCCTTTTTATCAAGGGCGGGGAACTGGTCGCGGAGAATCTGCTGGACCTGGGCGATCGCCTGGCGGTTGACCGGCAGGACCGTGTCGTAGATGCGGCGGATGCGGAACATCGGGGGCCTCGGCAGGGGGGAACGATTCGAACAACACGAGATAGTTGTACCATGAATCGGGCCGCTCAGCTATCGGCCGTTAATGCATCCCCGCCGGCGCCTCCCCCTCCCCTTTCTTCAGCAGCAGCAGAAACGGGATGACCGCCAGAAAGGCGATGCCGAGAATCCAGAAGATGTGATTGTAGGAGAGCATCCCTGCCTGGCGCCGGATCATGCCATAGATCATCGCCAGGGCGGTCTGCTCGGCCTCGCTCGCCGGCACGCCGCGGGCCACCGCGGCCTGGGTCAGGGTGGCGACCTTTTGCTGGAAAGCCGGGTTCATCGGGTTGGCGTGGGCGACGAGGACGTTCTGGTAAAGCTGGGAGAAGCGGGCGAGCAGGGTCGCCGAGACGGCGATGCCGACGCTGCCGCCAATGTTGCGCAGCAGGTTGTACATGCCGGTGGCGTTCCCCATCTCCGGTTTTGGAATCACCGACAGGGTGGTGGTGGTCAAGGGGACGAAAATCATGCCGAGACCGAGGCCTAATACCATGCGCGGCCAGACGAAATCCCAATACGAAGCCTCGAGGGTGAAACCCTGCATGATGAACATGGCGCTGGCACCGATGCAGAGGCCGCAAAAGACTATATAGCGTCCCTGCAAGCCGCGGGAGAGGGCGGCGCCGACGAAGGGCATGGTGCAGAGGGTCACCACGCCCCCCGGCGCCAGGACCATGCCGGCGAGGGTGGCGTCATACCCCATCAGGGTCTGCAAAAAGAGCGGGATCAGCATGATCGCGCTGTAGAGGCAGAAGCCGAAGATGAACATCAGGAAGTTGCCAGCCGAATAGGAAACGTATTTGAAGAGACGCAGGTTGACGATCGGGTGGGAATGGCGCAGTTCGACCAGGACCAGGGCGACCAGCGAGACCGCCGAGACCAGCGCGAAGGCGATGATGAAACCCGAGTCGAACCAGTCTTCCTGCTGCCCCTTGTCGAGCACGATCTGCAGGGAACCAAAGCCGAGAACCAGCAGCGCCAGCCCCCAGTAGTCAATGGAAATCTTCTGCCGGTTGCGCAGGTACTCGGGGTCAAAGAGGAAGGCGGCGGCCATGATCACGGCGATGACGCCGATCGGCAAATTGATGTAAAAGATCCAGCGCCAGTTGAGCTGGTCGGTGACGTACCCCCCCAGGGCCGGGCCGATGATCGGCCCGAACATGGCGCCGATGCCGAAGATCGCCATCGCCATCCCCTGCTCCTTCGGCGGGAAGGTCTCCATCAGGATCGCCTGGCTGTTGGGGATCAGGGCCCCTCCGGCCGCGCCCTGCAGGATGCGAAAGAAGATCAGAAAGCCGAGGTTGGGCGCCGCGCCGCAGAGAAAGGAGGCGAGGGTAAAGAGGACGATGCAGGTGATCAAAAAGCGCTTGCGGCCGAACATCCTGGAGAGCCAGCCGGTCATCGGTAGCACCACGGCGTTGGCGACCAGGTAGGAGGTCAGCACCCAGGTGATCTCATCAGTGCCGGCGTTGAGGCTCCCCTGCATGTGCGGCAGGGCGACGTTCGCCACCGAGGTGTCGACGATCTCCATGATCGTCGGCAGCATCACGGTGATGGTGATCAGCCACTTGTTAACGGGTTTGGCGTCGCTCATTGCAGAGGCTCTTTATAGGTCCTAAAGGTCCCATAGGACCTATGATTTTCCGCTCTTTCAGTGGAACGGATTGAGCGTCTCAAGGATGTCCCCCAACGAGCGACCGGTGTAGACCGTCGGCACCACGCTCATGCCGACCCGCAGCATGTGGCCGGGGTCGGTATCGGCATCGATGACGATCTTGACCGGAATGCGCTGCACCACCTTGACATAATTGCCGGTGGCGTTTTCCGGTGGCAGCAGGGAGAAAGCGGCGCCGGTGCCGGCCATGATGCTGTCGACCCGGCCGGTAAAGGTGCGGCCCGGGAAGGCATCGACGGTAAATTCGACCTTCTGCCCGGGCTCCAGGTGGGTAAGCTGGCTCTCCTTGTAGTTGGCGACGATCCACGGCTCCTCGAGCCGGACCAGGGCGAGGAGCGGCTGGCCGGCCTGGACATTGCTGCCGACTTCCACCGACTTGCGGGTAACGTAACCGGCCACCGGCGCGACGAGGCGGGTATAGGCGAGGTCGAGGCGCGCCGACTCCACTTCGGCAGCGCGCTCGGCGATGCGGGCGGCCTGGCCGTCGTCGCCGGCGGCGGGTCCAACCTGGGATTCGGCGCGGGCCAGGTTTTGCCGCGCCAGGTTGACGCTCTCCCGCGCCACCTTCGCCACGGTGCGCAGCTGGTCGAGGCGTTCGCCGGGAATCACCTCGCGGGCAAAGAGGGCTTCGCCGCGGGTCAGGTCGAGCTCCGCCTGTTCGGCCTGGGCCCGGGCCTGGCCGAGGGCGGCGCGCGCCGCAGCAACCGCGGCGCGTTCGCCACCGACGGTATTGCGGGCAATCGCCAGGGCGGCCTGCGCCTTGTCGAGGCGGGCACGATAGGGCGCCGCGTCGAGCTCGACCAGCAGATCACCGGCGGCCACCGGCTGGTTATCCGCCACCGCGACCGTTTCGACATGCCCGGCCACCCGCGCCGAGATGAGATGGATGTGCCCGGCGACAAAAGCATCATCGGTGACCAGTTCGATCTTGCTCTTGTACCAGAGCCAGCTGCCGGTCACCACGCCAGACAGAATTAGAACGAGCAGGATCAGGCCGATCCGGCGGCGCCCCCCGTTGGTCTTCGCTTCTTTATCGCTGCCGGAAGATGTCTGCTCTGGTTTTTCCGCTGCAGTTTCACTCATGATGAATCCCTCAAAGGGCGCCGATGGCGCGCTGGACCCGGGCCAGGGCGAGCTGATATTCAAATTGGGCACGATAGAGATCGGTACGGCTCTGCGTCAGCAGGGTCTGGGCATCGAGGACTTCGGTGGCGGTCCCCACCTGCTCGCGGTAGCGGTTCTGGTTGAGGCGCAGGTTCTCTTGCGCCTGGCGGATCGCAGCTTCCATCACCGCGATCCGCTGCGCCGCCACCGTCGCATCGTTGCGGGCGCTGCGGTAATCGAGCAGGGCCTGCTGCTCCAGGTCGGCCAGCACCCGGCGCTCCTGGTCGAGCCGCTGGCGGGCGGCACGCAGCCGGGCGCTGCTGGCGCCGCCGTCGGCGAGGTTGACGCGCAACCCGAGGGTGGCGCTATAGATGGTCTGTTCCTTGACGTGACTGTTCTCGACATAGTCGGCGCCAAGGTGGGCAAAGAGCTCCGGCCGGAACGCCCCTTGCGCCTGCTGGACCCCGGCTTGCGCGGCGGCCACCTGCTGCTGCTGCGCTGCGATCTCCGGGCGACTGGCGATGGCGGCCGCATCAGGCACCGACGGCAAGGCGAGATCCGTCTCGGGATGAAGCTCGGCGCGGGCCGCGGTTGGCCGGCCGGTCAGGTAATTGAGTTGCAGCCAGGCATTCTCGAGAGCGCCGTTGCGGACAAGCTGCTGCTGCCGGGCCGCAGCGAGGCGAACCTCGGCCTGCAGCACGTCGTTGCGGGTCACCATCTGCTGTTCAAACAAGGCCTTGGCCACCCGCAGATGGGCCTCGGTCTGGGTCACCTCCTCGGCGGCTGCCTGCAGCAGCTGCTCGGCAATGAGGACCTGGAAATAGGCGACGCCGGTCTGCAGAAAGAGATCCTGCTCGCGGCCCGCATAAGCAAAGCCGGCCTTGCGCGCACTGGCATCGGCAGCGGCGACCTTCCCCGCCGAACGACCGAAATCGTAAAGAAGCTGCTCGGCGGCGAGGCCGAAATGGGCATAGTTTTGATCCTGGGTCGCTTCGCTAAGGCCGCCGATCACCACCTGCTGCGGCGCCTGCTGCGCCGTGTAGCCGGCCTCCAGATCGAGCCGTGGGCGATAAATACCGTGTGCTTCCTTGCTCTGTTCGGCGGAAATCTCCGCCGTTAACGCCGCCGCCTGCAGGGTCGGGTTCTGCTGCCGGGCGAGGGCGAGACAGTCGGCCAGACTCAACGATTCGGCGCCGACGGTTGTCGGCAGGAGGAGCAGGCAGCCAAGGAGCAGTCTGCCAGAGAGACTAATCATGGTTACTTCCCCTTATTTTGGCCAAAAGGCGGCAGAGCTCTTCGTACTCGCCCGGTGCGAGAGCGGCGACTACCTGGCGGCGCACGCCGAGCGCCACCGGTGTCAGTACCTTCTCCAGGGCACGTCCTTTAGCGGTCAGACAGACCCGCCAGGCGCGGCGATCGGCAGGATCGGGCCGGCGGTGAACCAGGCCGAGCTTCTGCAGGCGATCGAGCAGGCCGCTGAGCGTGGTGCGATCGATTTCGGTCTTCTCGGAGAGCGCGGTCTGGGTCCGGCCATCCTCCTGCCAGAGGAAGGCGAGCAGTGCGAATTGCGCCGGGGTAATGCCGTGGGGGGCAAGCAGATCACGAAATTGCGCGTAGATGCGCTGGTGCGCCTTGGCCAGGAGAAATCCAAGGCTGCTCTCGATATTCAACCCATCCACGAGAACCTCCAGATGCTTTCCGTGCGAATAATCAGCATACTTTCCATGCGCCAACTTACTGCCGCTGGGCATTTCAGGTCAAGGGGCAGGAAAAATTTTTTGCGCCGTATAAGCCCTTGACCGCCCGACTGCTTCTTTCTATAATCCACAGCACTTTCGCCAACCAGCTCACCGAGAAAGAATCGGTATCCAGGTTTGGGGGTGTGGTGAAATTGGTAGACGCACTGGACTCAAAATCCAGCGGGCGCAAGTCCATGTCGGTTCGACTCCGACCACCCCCACCAACCAATGAGAAAGCCCGCCACCACTTAGGTGACGGGCTTTCTCTGTTCTGAAACATTGATTTCATTCGAAGAGGGGGACGAAAAAAAGCCCCCGCTGGAGCGGGGGCCAGTAATGGGCTAAAGCTGATTTACGGACGGCTGGCCACGCCGGTAACGGTGTCGCCACGGAGCCAGGCAACGGCCTCGGGGTAGAGAGCGACATCGATAGTGATGCTGCCGTCCAGGACGCCGTTGTCAAGCCAGTCGATGGAATCGAACAGCAGGCGCTTGACGTAGTAGCGGTTGTGGGCATAGCCGCCGGCGTCGTTGCCCGGGATCAGGCTGTTCTGGAAGGCCCGGTGATCGTTATCGGTGCCGGTGGCGGCAGCAACAACACCGCCGGTATAGTTGGTCTGGCCGTTGGCCTGGTTCAACGTGTCCTTGAGGAGCTGGCCGGCTTGCTGGTAACCAAGGGACTCCTCCTCCAGGAAGGCCGCGGCAGCAGCAGCGGTTCCGTCACCAGCCACGAGGTCGGTGGTGGTCAGGGCGGCACCGTGAGCCCCGGTGTGGCAATTGATGCAAGCCTCGGAGTTGAGGCCGACGACCACGCCGGCAGCATCTTTCTCGACCACTGCGAAGGTGTGGTCAGGCTGACCCGCAGCCCCGTTCATGTGACAAACGGCGCAGGGGCCGGCGTCGGTGTTGCCGGTGGCATCGTCGGCAGGGGTGCCGAGAATGTCATGTTCGAAGTAGGACGGCTTGGAGTAATCCAGGCCGACATACTCGCCGCCGACATGGGTCAGGTTGCTGAACAGGATGGCACCGGCAATCCCGTGGTGGGAGGCACCGTAACCGCTGGTGCTGACCGGAACGTCGCTGGCATTGCCGCGGGCCGAGTGGCAGACCAGACAGGTGTTGGAGCTGCCGACATCAGGGAAGTCAATCGGCAGACTGTTGTAGGTGTAACCTGCGGTCACAGCAGCCTTAACGCGGAGATCGCCGGCATTGTTGCTATGGCAGGCCCAGCAGTAGAGCATCTCGTTCTGCCCGGAGGGGGTAATCGCACCGGTAGTAGCGTCCTTCGACCAGCCGACCAGGGCCGAGAAGTCATTGTTGGCCGCATCGTAGTTGGCCGGATCGGCCGCGTAGTTCTTGAAACCGGTGGAAGTATGGCACTGCTGGCAAGACTGGCGGTTGGCGGCATCCCAGTCATAGTGGACAAAAGCGTTATCCGCAGCGGCGACGCCGGCTTTGCGGTAGATGTCGACGGCGGCCCAATCATGGTCGGTCAGGCCCGCGTCAGCCACGGCCTGCTTCTTGATAGCGATGATGTCGCCGCCATGGCCCGATTCGGCCCACTGCTCATTAATGGTGATATCGGCCGCATGGACGTTGTGGCAGTCGCGGCAGGAGCGCTCATTGGCCGGATCCATGGTATAGCCTTCAACCACGTTGGTCGTCTCCGGATCGTCGAAGTGGGTCGAGGCTATGACCCGGGAATAGCGGGCGGCATGATAGATCAGGTCGCCGCTGGCGCCGTCGCTGGAGGTAGAGCCGGGCAGTTTGGAAACGGCAGCTCCGATCTGGGCGTCGTGGCGCTGGTGGCAGTTGGTGCAGGTGGCATATTCGGCCGAAGCCACCACCTTCAGGGACGCACCGCGCCCGCTGGTCTGTTCGTTTTCCAGCAGTTTGCCAGGATTATGCGGGTCATGGCAGGTACGGCACTGGATCGGCGACGGGTTCTCGACTTCCGTGACTGTGACCAGGCTTTCAAAGGTATCGTAATCCTTGTACTGGCGCGCCCCTTCATCGGTGTGACACTTGGAGCAGGGGGCCCCGGTATGAATCTTGGTGTGCGGGCTGGCGACGTAATCCGCAAGGATGTTGTTTCCTTCCGGATGGTAGGTGATGTGGCTCGGCATCTCGGTGGTCCAGCGGCTGTTGTGACACTGGCCGCAGGCATTGAAGTCGGGGGTCGCGCTGGGGATCGGACCGACGCCGAAGTGCTCGCCACCGGCGCCGTGGCAATTTTCGCAGCCGACCGCAGCGAGACCGCCGGCGGGGACGTCGGCCGGATCGATCAGCCCCTCGAGGGTCGGGCCGTCACCGATGGGATCGTGACAGCTCAGGCAGAGTGCTTCTGAGGTCGCCGCGACATGGGTGCTATGCACAACGTGCTTGCCGACCAGGTACTTGTCGACCTCGGCAGCACTCCAGGAGAAATCTTCGTGACAGCCAATACAGGTGCCGGAGCCAACATAGGCGACACTGGTCACCGGGTCACTGCCGAGATTAGCACCACCTGTGGTGGTGCTGCCGCTGGAGTCGCGATTGCTGCCGCACCCCGAGAGGGTCAGCGCCAGAGCCGCCGCAAGAGCGAGAGAAACTAACTTCGTGGTTCGCATGCAAACCTCCTATGCGTGGGTTAAGGATGTAATTAATGGCATTTCCGACAGGTTTTGCCGCCACTGGCCCGGTCGAGACGGCCGCTGAAATCGCTGAAGTCCTTCGGATGGGGGTTGACCATCAGCCCGCTCTTTGCGCTGTGGCATTTGAGGCAGATATCCCCGTCCGGGTGGCAGGCCTGGCAGGTCGCCAGGTTCTTGCGCGCTTCGCGGCTGTGCCGGCTCGACCATTCGTGCGACGGCAGCACCGAGTTCGGGTGGCAGGTCTGGCAGCTGTCCGCGGGAAAGGTCTCGTGCGGCGTCCCGGAAACGGTCAGGTCGCTCCAGCTGCGCCGGTGCGAGTCGAGGGCGAGGTCGGCCGGGGCGAACTGCTCGTGGCACTCGAGGCAGAAGTTCTGCTCGTGGCAGCTGCTGCACAACTGCGGGTCGGTGCGCGCGGCGATCGGGTGGGTGACGTGAAAGTCGCTGCGATGGACGTTGACCATGGCGTTGCCAAAGGCCCCCATCTCGTCGGCGCGCCCGGCGTCGCTGTGGCACTCGAGGCAGAAGTCCTGCTGGTGGCAGGCGCTGCAGTCGATGGCGCCATTCTTGGCGGCCGGACGGTGGTTGAAGGCCCAGACCGGGCCATGCGTCTTCAGCCCCGGAAAGGTAACTTCTTCGACAAAGGCTTTCTCGTGGCATTCGAGGCAGACCGTCTCGGCCGGCTTGATCGCTTCGGCCCCTTCGACGTGGCAGGTAGCGCAGGCGGCATCGTCGAGATAGGTCAGGTGAGTGGCGTGGTCGAATGGGGCGCCCAGCGCCGGCGCCGCCCAGAGGGTGGCAAGGGCCAGGATGGCTAACAGGCTTCGAATCATATCGTCACTCCTTGACTTAGAAGAGGATGTTAAGACGGACGCGGCCGCGGTTGTAGTAGTCGTACAGGTCGCTCTCCACCCGCTCGAGCTTTGCCTGGACATTGACCTTCTTGGTCAGGTACGCCGTGGCGTCGACCCAGTAGCGGCTGCTGGTGGTGTCGTCGCTGGTCTCTTCCAGCCGCCGCTGCAGCACGTCGACCTCGGCGCCGGCGCCGGCCTGCAGGTACTTGTTGAAGAGGTAGGAGCCGTGCAGCTTCACCCCGCGCAGGTCCTGGCCGTCGCCGTCCTCGCGCCAGACCCCGGAGAGGTAGCCGGCAAAGCGCTCGGTGCGGATCTTTTCGACCCCGGCCTCGAAGACGTAGGCGTCGTCGAAATCCTGGTACATTTCCCAGGTGCCGCGGCCAAAGGCCCTTAAGCCCTCGCCGAGCCGAACGTTGTATTCGGCCATCAGCTCCTGGTACTCGCTGACGGCGAAGACCGAGTAGATCGAGGTCGAAGAGAAGACCGGCAGGGAGTAGAGGTACTCGGTGCGCAGGTTCCACTTCTCGCTGCGGTGGTAGTTGGCCCCGGCCAGGAAGTAGGAGACGCTGTTGCTCAGATAGTCGAATTGCACCTCAGTGTAGAGGTTGAGCAGGTTGCGCCAGTCGTAGTCGGCATCGAAGCCGAACATCTCGTTGGCGAGTTCGCTGTCGCTCCAGCGCTGCAGGTAGGAGACGCCGAGGTGGAGGCCGTCGAAGAAACTCCCGGACAGCTTCAGCCCGCCGATCAGGTCCTTGGCACTGTAGCCGCTGTAGTAGGCGACATCACCACCGCCGAAGAGGCTGACCTTGAGGGGGCCGAGGTTGTTGTAGTCGAGGTAGAGGCCGTCCATCAGCGAGGCGCCGGCGGTGGTCGCGATGAACTGGCGGCCGAGCTTGACGTCGAGGTTCTTGACCAGCCCCTTCTTCTCCAGGTAGCCGTAGTAGAGGCGGCTGTCGGCGTCGACCTCGTCGTTGAGATCGACCCCGAGGCGGCCGTAGCCGCGGAAATTGAGCCCGGCGCCGTCGAGATCCTTGACGTTGAGCAGCAGGTACTCGTAGGTGGGAAGCGCGGCGTCACCCTGGGCGTCGTCGTACCATTCGAGTTCGGTGCTCGAGCGCCCCGACACCGAGACCGCCAGCGCCTGACCCGCCGCCCCCAGGGCCAGCAGAAACACCGCTGCGCAGATCGTCATTCGCTGCCAAATCCTCATGTTGCCTCCTTCGAATTTAAATGTCCTTGATCCCGAACCCTGCTCCGCTGGTGACGCGCGACCAACCTACGGAAATCAGTACAGGCAAGAGCTGCCTGGCCTCATTGCGCGAGCACGCACCTGAACAGTGCGGAATTCTACAGAAACTTTTTCCGGAGCGGGGTTAAGTTCTCAATAAGAAGGGTAAAGAAGTATTAAGGGGCCCCGGAATAGTGCAGTTCTCTCCCCCTGGCCCCGGACAAACGGGGGCGAGACAAGCCGACTTTACATTTCTTTACATTGGTGGCAGGGACTTTACGTTAATATGGCTGGAGACGAGGGATTAATGACCAAACAGGCGAATCGCATCCTGATTATTGACGACGATGTCGAACTCTGCGAGCTCCTGAAGGAATACCTGGGGCCGGAAGGGTTTGTCGTCGAATCGTCCCAGGACGGCGAATCCGGAGCCGAACGGGCCATCGGTGAAGAGTTCGAGCTGGTGGTACTCGATATTATGCTGCCGGGAATGAGCGGGCTCGATGTGCTGCGCCGGATCCGGCAAGTGTCCAAGATAGCGGTGGTTATGCTCACCGCCCGCGGCGATGAAATCGATCGCATCGTCGGGCTCGAACTGGGCGCGGACGACTACATGCCCAAACCGTTCAATCCGAGGGAGCTGGTGGCGCGCATCCGTGCCGTGCAGCGTCGCCTCCGGCCGGCCCCGGAGCCACACCAGGTCCGCCGGGGTCAGGGAGTGGGGTTGACGGTCGGCGACATCTTCCTCGATCAGCGCACCCTGACCGCAAAACAGAAGGGGGTTCCCCTCGAGTTGACTGCCGTAGAGTTCGCCCTGCTCGCCATCCTGCTGCGCAACGCCGGCGCGGTCGTCACCCGGGAAGATCTGGTGCAGTCGGTTTTGGGGCGGGAGCTCTCCCCCTATGATCGCAGCATCGATGTCCACATCAGCAACCTGCGCCGCAAGCTCGGTCCCTTGAGCGACGGTAGCGACCGGATCAAAACCCTGCGCGGAACGGGGTACCAGTACCTGGTGCCGGAACAGAAGGACATTCCGGAAGCATGAGGAACAGTGTTTTCAAGAAAATCTTCCTCTGGTTCTGGCTCGCCATGACCATGATTGGCGCGACAGTGGTCATTCTGGCCCTGACCACCGGCAGCGACGGCGAAGACCGCGCCATGCGCCAGCGCCGTTACCGGATCGAAAGCCAGCAATTGATCAAGGCGTACCGCGAAGGGGGGGGCGCCGCCTTCCAGAACCAGCGCCGCCTTCTCGAGGAGAAAACTGGCGCCCGCCTTTTCCTCCTCCACAACAATGGCGACGGTGTCATCGATGAGCGGCTCGATCCCGCCCTTATTCCCTTGGTAAAACTGGCGGCCGAGACCCATGTCAACCAGGTTCAGTCCGGGGACGAGGAAATCTGGATCGCCTATCCGGCGACAGAAGAGTATGTTTACCTGATCAACAGAACCCGCCCCAATCCTCTCGCCACCATCCTCGACCCGCGCGCCCTCGGGCTGCGTATGATCATCACCTTTATCGTCGCCGGTGTGGTCTGCTTCCTCCTCGCCCGTTCGCTGACCGCTCCCATCGGCAGGTTGCGGCGAGCGACCAGGGCCTTCGCCGACGGCGCCCTCTCCACCCGGGTCAATCCGCCTGCTGGTAACAATGACGAGATTGCCGGACTAGCGCGGGATTTCGACCAGATGGCGGCGCGCATCGAACACCTCATCAAGGCCGAGCACCGCCTGCTGCAGGATATCTCCCATGAACTGCGGTCGCCTCTGACCCGACTGGGCCTGGCCCTTGAGTTGACCCGGCAGCATGCGCCTCCCGAGGCGACCCCTTCCCTCGACCGGATCGAGCGGGAGGCCGGCCGGCTCAACGAGTTGATCGGCCAACTGCTGACCTTGACGATGTTGGAGAGCCAGGCCGGCACCACTGCGTGGGAAGCCACCGACTTGCAGAGTCTGCTTACTGAAATTGTTCTCGACGCCGATTTCGAAGCGCGCAGCAAAGGCTGCCGGGTCGATCTGGTGGCGGCAGTTGCGGTAACGGTCTCAGCATCCCGGGAACTGCTGCGGCAGGGAATCGAGAATGTCATACGCAACGCCATTCGCTATACCGCCAGAGACTCGACCGTGACTGTCGCCCTGACGACGACCTGCAGCGAAGGGGAAGCGAAAGAGGCGCTGATCGTCGTTCGCGATAACGGCCCGGGAATTTCCGAAGCGCTGCTGGAAAAGGTCTTTTTCCCCTTCTTCCGTACCGAGGAAGCGCGGGACCGCCAGAGCGGTGGCTACGGCCTCGGCCTAGCGATAACCCGGCGGGCAGTTCGCCTGCACCGCGGAAGTGTTACCGCCAGAAATGCCAAGGACGGCGGGCTAATGGTCGAGATCCGCCTGCCCCTCGGAGCAACTACCTAGACGAATCACCCGCCGATCCGTTTACCACAGGCGCCCTCGTCCATCCCGCCGGAGAAGGCGGAGCATCGGGTAGGAGGCGGGGTCGCCCCCGCCGTCCTCCCACACCACCGTGCGTACGGTTCCGTACACGGCGGTTCACAAGGCGCTCTGAAAGCGGCGGTGCTGATCGGTCAAGCGGATCAGCCCCAAGTAGCGAAAGAAGGATGTCGGATACGCTTCATTCATGTGCGAGGCCCCTGAGTTCCACCAGGGGCCTCGCCCGTTCGTGGCCGATTTCCACGCCCGGGCTTCCGGCAATCCCCGCTGCATCAACCTCTTGGCCCGGGTATAGGGGCGCTTCCACTGTCGCCATAGAATGCAGCGCAGCTTCCGCCGCAGCCATTTGTCCAGTTCTTCGAAGATGCCTTTGACCTCCGCCAGGCGGAAGTAAGAGGCCCACCCCCGTAGCTTCGGGGTGATTTCTTTGATGACCTGAGCGAGACTGCGTCCCCTCCCCCGTCGGCAGACCTTCCTGAGTCCGGCCTTGAACCGCTTCACTCTCGACTCCGCCACTTTGAGGCGGGGTTTCTTGTGAAAGGTCATGCTGTAACCCAGAAAGACCCTTTTCCAAGGACGGTCGACGGCGCTTTTGGCGACGTTGACCTTGAGTGCCAGCCGCTCCTCCAGGAACCGGGTGAGACTGGCCATGACCCTTTGGCCGCTGCGCCTGGTCTGCACGTAAATGTTGCAGTCGTCGGCGTAGCGGCAGAAGGCGTGACCGCGCCTCTCCAGTTCCTTGTCGAACGCGTCGAGCAGGATGTTCGACAGAAGAGGTGAGAGGGGACCACCCTGCGGCGTCCCTTCCACCCTCTGCGACACAAGCCCGCCTTCGAGCACTCCGGCTTGCAGGTACCGCCGGATGAGCAGCAATACCCGCTTGTCTTCGACCTTACGGGCGACCCGCGACATGAGGATGTCGTGGTTCACCCGGTCGAAGAACTTCTCCAGGTCGATATCGACCACCCAGCGCTTGCCGTCGGCCACATGCCGACGGGCGGCTCTAACCGCCTGCCAGGCACTCCGTCCGGGACGATACCCGTAGGAGCTGTCGGAGAAGTCCGGATCGAATAGCGGCGTCAGCACCTGATGCAGCGCCTGCTGAATGAGCCGATCGCACACCGTGGGGATTCCCAGGGTGCGCACTCCCCCGTCGGGCTTCTCGATTTCCACCTTCCGCACCGGCTGGGGGCGATACGTCCCATTCAGCAACTCTTCCCTGATGGTCGGCCACTTCTCCTTGAGAAAGCCGCGTAGCTCGCCCGTCGTCATCTCGTCGATGCCGGGGGCGCCCTTGTTGGCTTCCACTCGTTCAAGGGCCGCCATCATGTTCGGGCGGCTGACGACGTCTTCCATCAGCCCCCTTTCCGCTTTCGTCCAGGAAGGGTCTCTCGTTGCCGTGACGTTTGACGCACCGCTCCCATGCTCTGGCGGCTTCCGGCCGCTGCCCTCCGGGACGGCTCCCGGTATCTCGACCGGGACTTCTGCTGCTCTTGTCGTCATCGAAACGCGAGTCTCCTGAAACGACGCCTCGTGTTCGGCCCTTTGCCGGGTGGTTACTCCGGCTACTACGGCCTCTGCTGACTTCTGCCGGCCCGTCCCGACACCTTACGGTGACGGTAGCACGAGGCAGACCGACAGATCTCCCAGGGTAATGCGCGTGACCTTCCTCCCATCTACCCGCCGCATCTACAGCCCCACCCTCCCGGATGGCTATCGGGCTTTGAAGATATTGGCCTTCTCGCCCGGATGAGACTGCCTCATGCGGTTTCTGTTCGTCGGACCGGGATTTTGCCTGCGGCTTCCTTCAGATTCCACCTCGCGATGGACACCCTTGCCGTCCGGCTAGCGGTTCCCGCCATCAGGGTCCGCAGGGGACTTGCACCCCCAAGTCACTGATTCACCACCACAGTGAATCAGACAGCGCCAGTCAAGGCGCTACGCGCCATGCCTGGCGCACCAAAAAAAACCGCCGGGGCCCCCTGGGCTCCGGCGGTTTTCATTCATGGCGAACGGTTTTGCCGTTAGCGCAGCAGGCGGGCCAGATAAAGGAAGGTGCCAGCGACCGAGAGCCCGGCGAGAAGGTTGCCAAGGTTGCTGCAGATGACTGAAAGCTGGTAGCGGAAAGGGAAAAGCTGCTGGTTGGCGACATCGTCGAGGTTGTAGACGAGGACGTAAAGATCGGAACCCTTCCAGAGGAAGATGCAGACGAAGACGAAGATAAAGGCGATGAAACCCTTGCTGATCGGGCTGTCCTGAACATTGAGGTAGATTTTGCGGATCAGGTCGATATTGATCAGGGAGAGGAAGACCCAGTTGGTATTTTCGACGATACGAATGGTGCGCAGGATCTTTTCATCCGGGGTGATGTTGACCAGGACGAAAACCAGCGAGGCGACAATCACCGCGAGGGTCGAAAGATAGACATAAATCTTGTTCCCCTCCAGCTCAAGAGTCCGGGAAAAGACGTAGTATTCCTGGAATCCATGGCTCATCACCAGGATCGCAATGGTCCCGACGATATAGGCCATGGCCGTCACCTGGGGGATATTGGCCCCGGGGAGGAAAGGAATGGCGCGGGGAATGACCTCACCGATCAGGATCAGGAAGAAACCAACGGCGATGCTGGTCCAGACCCGGGCGTTGCCGAGGCTGAAGTAAAAGGAGACGGCACCGGCAATCAGCCAGAGGATCAGTTGCAGCAGGTTGAAATCCATCGAAAACCTCCCGTGACATGGTCAGGCAGCCGTGGCGGCTGCAACGCGCTGCCAAAGCAGCAGCAAATATCAAGCCTACTTGAGAAAAGCCCTGGCCCCCTTCTTCATTTCCTCAAGCATGCTGTTGATGGCGGAGGGCCCAGCCACCAGCTTCGCCGCCTTGGCGAGATTTTCAAAGAAAGGTGCGAGATCGGTTTCGGTGAGCCCACCAGTCTGAGGGAGGGTTTTCTCCGCCGCCTTGTCAGCCAGGGAAGCGCCGATTTTACCGAGATGCCCCTCGGCAGTAGTGCGCAGAAAACCCTGGAGCTTCAAGCGGCGGTCCTTTTCATGGAGCTCCTGGTTGCGGCTCGCCTCGTCTTCCCGCGAACGCCGTTCCCTGGCGATCCGTTCCTGGGCCTTCTTCCACAAGGCACCGAGGTCGGCCGTGCCCATCAGGTCGGCGAGGACCATTCCTTCCTGGCCCCGGGAGATGAGCACATCAATCTTCGCCCCGGGAAGCCGGGCGACGGACATCGAGGTATCGGCGTTGGTCTCCATATCGGTCGAGCCGTCGTGAAAAAACCCCAGGGGGCTGCCGTTACGATAGAAAATCAGGGCGATACGCTCGCGGGTATAAATCCGCAGACAACCGCTGACCTGGTCCTCCTTGAGCTTGCCGAGCAGCGCCTTGATGTCGATCAGCTTGAGTTCCTGCCCCTTGTAGAGGACTTCACCGTGCAGCAGGGCATGGATGCTCAGGGCGAGATCGGGTGAAAGCTTGTAGATATCGAGCAGGGCGTTGCCGGCGAGAGATTCTTCGAAAATGCGGGCGATGGCATCGTAAGCGATCAATTGCTCACGGTCCGCTTCGAAGAGGGCGCTGATCAGCTTGCCGTTCTGAAAGATAACGATGCCGGTCCCGCTTTTGGCGTCGAACCGGAGGTAGCCGGTGAACCCACCCCCCTGCAATTTGCGCAGGGCATCGGGGAGGTTGACCTTGCCCGGATCGATCCGTTCCTTGACCGGGTTTCCGCGTGGCAGAAGAATCATGGGGGAGAAGCCTCACCAGCTGAATTTGTTAAAATCAAAAAACCATAGAATTCTTAAACAATTTACCCGGTATTGTCAACCTTCAACGCTATCGGGGAAAGCGTCGGCTCCCTCCTCCCAGCTACCGGTCGCGCGCATTGTTTCCAGAACCGTTCGCCGCAGGGGTGGAAAGTGGTGCCGCCACTCCTGCTCACTGCGACTGGCCAGACCGACCAGCAGGCACTCTTTGAAGAGGTCGTCGATCGCCCGGCCGCAGAGTCGCACGAGAAGATCCTGGCCCACCTCGGCGGGGATCGGCAGCTCCCCCTCCCCGGGCTGAGCACCCTGCGCGGTTAAGTATTTCATGCTCAACCGGGGGCGCTGTTCGGCATCGAAGCGGATGGCCAGGACCGCCGGGTCGTCCCCGCCGGCCCACAGCAGGTCCCTATCGACCAGGCGATTCAGGCAGGCGGCATGGAGCAGCCCGCGGTGGCGACTTTGCAGGGTCTGGTAGCAGGGCCCGATCTCCGGGGCCGGAGCCGAGCAGAGCGGACATGCCGCAGCGAACAGCCCCGGGCGACCGTCGGTGGGCGGCAAGGAAGCGGGTCCCTGCGCCGCCAGGGGGCCCGGCTGCAGGGCGAGTCGCTCGATGACGAACTCGGCAAGAAGCTTGAACTGGCCATGCACCTGGGTACCACGGGCATGGGTCAAGACCGGGTAAATGCGACTGGAGAGGCCACTTGCCAGGCTCTCCACCTTGGGACTCTTGGCGATTGCGGTCGGCGCCACCTGGTACCCCCGTTCGCGGGCTCCCCAGACCAGGAACTCATGCATGCCGAGGTTGTCCCGCAGCCGCAGACGACCGTCGATCAGGCTCGGCACCAGCCAGAGGCGGCCCGGGCCGCTATCCGAATCGGCGAGCAGCGCCTGCAGCGCCGCCGCGTTGACCAGGGAGGCGCGGTCCTTGACCGGCGTCAGCACCAGGTCGGCGGCGAGCAGGGCGTTGTGGCTGACCAGGTCGAGGATCGGGCGCGTATCAAGGATCAGCACCCCCGACAGACGCGAGCGGCTGAAGAGCCGCCGCAGCTGCCCGGGGTCGTCCCCGACCGGCGCCAGCCGCCGTGCCGAGGAGAGAAAGGCAACGCCGTATTCGCCCAGTGTCGCCAACTCCTCCGGCAGTTGGCCGCGAAAGAGGCCGTCTACGGACCCGCCGCTGCGCCCGGCGATGGCGAACATGTTATCGACGGAAAAATGGTTGTCGAAAGAGGCGATGGTTACCGGCAGGTCTTCATGCAGGGCCTTAAGATAGACCGCGAGATTGGTCGCCAGCGTGGTCTTGCCGACGCCACCCTTTTCGCTCGCGACCACCACCACGTAGGGGCCGCCACCCGGCAGCCGCAGCTGCTTATCCGCGCTCATCACGCACCCTTGGCCATCGCAAGCTCCTCCTGCACTTCTTCCCAGCGCCGGTAAAGTTGGCCAATCTTCTCCTGCAGGGCAGCGTGCTGGCTCGACGCCTTTCGCCACCCTTCCACGTCCGCATAGAGGGCCGGGTCGGCCATAGCAGCCTCGACGGTGGCCAATGCTCCTTCCGCCTCCTCAATCGCCCCTTCCAGTTCGGCCAGCTCCTTCTGCCGCCGTTTTTCCAGGCGCTGCGCCTCCTTGCGCTCCTCGTGCTGGCGCCGGCGGTCCTCCCGGTCGAGCGGCACACCGTCGCTGCTGCTGCCGACCAGGGCCTCGACCCGCTGCTGGGAATGCCCCCCTTCCCCGGCGGCCGCCTTGGCGCTGAGAAAATCCTCGTAGTTGCCGAGCCAGGAGGTCGCGGCACCGCCACCGACCTCGATGACCCGGGTCGCCAGGGCATCGACGAAGTAACGGTCATGGGAGACGAAAACAAGGGTCCCGGCATAGTGCTGAAGCGAGGCGAGGAGGACCTCCTTGGAGGCGAGGTCAAGATGATTGGTCGGCTCATCGAGCAGGAGCAGGTTGGCCGGCCGCAGCAGCAGGATCGCCAGGGCCAGGCGGTTGCGCTCCCCCCCGGAGAGGACCGCCACCCGCTTGTGAACATCGTCCCCGGAAAAGAGGAAGGTGCCGAGGATATCCCGCACCCGCGGCACCATCGCCATCGGTGCGGCGCTGGTAATCTCTTCGAGAACGGTGCGGCTGGCATCGAGGACCTTGGCCTGGTCCTGGGCGAAATAGGCGAGCTGGAGGTTGTGTCCGGGAGTGCGTTTTCCGGCGCGTGGCGCCTCGACTCCGGCCAGCAGCCGCATCAGGGTCGATTTGCCGGCCCCATTGGCGCCGACCAGGGCGATGCGTTCTCCCTTTTCGACGGTCAGGTCGATACCGTCGAGGACGGTGCGCTCATTGTAGCCATGACGGATGCCGGTCAGTTCCAGGGCCAGCCGGCCGCCCTTGGGCGGGTCGGGGAACCGGAAGAAGATTTTTCGCCGCGGCGGCGGCACATCGATGCGAACGATCTTCTCCAGCTGCTTGATCCGACTCTGGACCAGGGAGGCCTTGTTCGCCTGGTAGCGGAAACGGCCGATAAAGGCCTCGGTGCGCTCGATCTCCTCGTCCTGGCGGCGCTTCGCCTCCTGCAAGGCATTGACCCGACGCTCCCGCTCTTCGAGGTAGCGGCTGTAGTTGCCGGGGTATTCGGTCAGGCTGCCGTTCCAGACCTCGACGATGCGGCCAACCACCTGGTCGAGAAAGAAGCGGTCGTGGGAAACGAGCACCACCGCGCCGGGATAGCTGGCGAGGTAGGCCTCCAGCCAATCCCGGGCCGGCAGGTCGAGGTGGTTGGTCGGCTCGTCCAGCAGGAGCAGGTTGGGACGCTGCAACAGCAAGCGGGCGAGGGCGATGCGCATCTGCCAGCCCCCGGAAAAGTGCTCGCACGGTTTTTCCCAGTCCCCCTCGGCGAATCCGAGGCCGCGCAGCACCTTGGCAATCTCGGTCTCCATTTCGTAGCCACCGCGCTGCCGGAAGGTCTCCTGCACCGTCGCGTAGCGGTCGAGGTCGGCCGGCAGGTGCCGCTCGGCGATGGCCGCTTCGAGCTCGCCCAGTTCGCGCTCCATCGCCAGGAGCTCGGCCAGAGCGGTGCGCACCTCGGCAAAGAGGCTCCGTCCGCGATGCTCCAATCCGTCCTGGGGCAGATAGCCGCAGGTCGTGCCACGGGCGATCTGCACCTCGCCCACATCGACCGGAACCTGGCCGGCCAGCACCTTCAGCAGGGTGGTTTTGCCGGCGCCATTCTCGCCGCACAGGCCGACCTTGTCACCGGGCCGCAAGTGCCAGCTGATCCCCGCAAAGAGCCGCCGGCCGCCAAAGTCCTTGATGATTTCTCTCAGCTGCAACATGGGGCCTTTTATAACACATCCCCGGGGTCCTGGAAAACTCCGAATTTCAGGCTTTTGCACCCTCTCGCGGGAGAATTCGGCGCTGGGCAAAGCTGCTGATATCTGCTATAGTTGCGCCGCAACCGGAATGTCCCCGCTTCCGCGACCATGCTTCTTCTGGGCCCCATGGCCCCGACGATAGAGTCAACCAGAGTTTCCCGGTGTCCCGCCGGCGCCCTCCCCGCAGTGCCCGCCCCCTCCCCGCCCGCCCCGGCGGCCGGAAGGTGCAGGGCCCGGGATCAGGACGAAACCGCGGGGCACGACCGGCCGGGCGATCCCGGACCGCACCCCGTTTGAGGCCGCGCCTGGCGCGACCGGAAGGATTTCCATGAGCAAGAAGATGCTGATCAACGCCACCCATCCCGAGGAAAGCCGGGTGGCAACGGTCGAGGACGGCCTGCTGACCGACCTCGACATCGAGTCCGAAGGCCGCGAAATGACCCGCGGCAACATCTACAAGGCGACCGTGGTCCGCGTTGAGCAGGGACTGCAGGCCGCCTTTATCGATTACGGCGCCGAACGCCTCGGCTTTTTGCAGATGGGCGAACTGCACCCGTCCTACTTTGCCGCCTTCGAAGCAGGCGAGGGGAAGGGGCGGCCGCGCATCAACGACCTGTTGCGCCGCGGCCAGGAGATTCTGGTCCAGGTTGTCAAGGAGGAACGCGGCACCAAAGGGGCGGCGCTGACCACCTACCTCTCCCTTCCCGGTCGCTACATGGTGCTGATGCCCGACTCGGATACCAAGGGGGTCTCCCGCAAGATCGAGGAGGAGACGCAGCGCAAAAAACTGAAGGAGGCGATGAAGTCCCTCGACCTGCCACCACAGATGGGCTACATCGTGCGCACCGCCGGGATCGGCCAGACCAAGGAGGAACTCAAGCGCGACTTCGATTACCTGGTCCGGGTCTGGCAGAACATCCAGGAACTCGGCCGCCGGGTCAAGGCCCCGGCGCTGGTCTACAAGGAATCGAACCTGGTCATCCGCTCGATCCGCGATTACTTTACCGCCGACATGGACGAAGTGCTGGTCGATGACCCCGAGGTCTACGAGGAGGCCAAGGAATTTTTCCAGCAGGTGATGCCCGAATATGTCCGCCTGGTCAAGCTGCACCAGGAGCGGCGCCCAATCTTCTCCCGCTACCAGATCGAAGAACAGATCGAGACTCTCTCGCGCAACAAGGTCCCGCTGACCTCGGGAGGTTCGATCGTCATCGACGCCACCGAGGCCCTGGTCGCCATCGACGTCAACTCGGGAAAGATGGCCGGGGAACAGGGGGTGGAGGGGACCGCCTACAAGACCAACATCGAAGCGGCCGCCGAGGTCGGTCGCCAGTTGCGCCTGCGTGACCTCGGCGGACTGATCGTCATCGACTTCATCGACATGCGGGACCGCAAGCATATCCGCGAGGTCGAAAAGGTCCTCAAGGACTCCCTGAAAAACGACAAGGCGCGGGTCACCGTCGGCAAGATCAGCCAGTTCGGCCTGCTCGAAATGAGCCGGCAGCGGATCAAGGCAACCCTCGCCGAGGGCTCCTATCTCTCCTGTCCGAATTGCGGTGGCAGCGGCCGGGTCAAGAGTGCCGAAGCCCAGGCGGTCGGCTTTCTGCGCAAGCTCCACGCCGCCATCGCCCGCGGCCAGGTCGAGCGGGTCGAAGGGGAAGTACCGATCGACGTCGCACATTACCTGCTCAACACCAAGCGCGAAGAGTTGCTGGAGATGGAACGCCGCTACCAGGTGAGCATCTTCATTCGTGCCCGCAAATCCTTCGTCGCCAGCCAGTTCGAGCTGATTGTTCACAAGCGGGAAAAGGGCGAAGTCCGTGACGATCTCTACGCGCCGGTTACGGCCGCTTCTGCCCCCCACCACCCCATCGCTGCTCCCACCCTGGCTCCCGTCGCGGGAAATCTGCCCGCGGTGGCCGAGAGTCCCAAACCGGCGGAGAGTGCAGCGGAAGACCTCCCCCAGCCGTCCGCCCCGATACCTGCGGAAGAGGAACTTTCTCCCGATACTGCCGCCGAAGGCGATGCGAAACGAAAACGGAAACGCCGGCGGCGCAAAAAGAAGAAGGGGGAAGCCGGGGAAAGCGGGGAGGGCCCTGAGGAACTGGCCGCCACTGCGACCGAAACCGAAGATGAGCCGGAGGAGGAAGCGACAGACCTAGGCAACGTCGCTGCCGATTCCGGAGAAGAACCTCAGAAACGCAAACGCAAACGCCGGCGCCGCAAAAAGAAAACGGCGGACGAAACAACCACAAGCGTTGAGGCAACAGGCGAAGGAACAGCTTCTGAGCCGCCGCAAGTCGCCGCGCCGGCACCTGCCGGGGTGACCGAAGTCCCGGAGGAGCCACGGCCGGTGCGAAACCGCCGTCGCAAACCGGCAACCGAGAAGCCGGCAACCGAGAAACCGGCAACCGAGAAGCCGGCAACCGAGAAGCCGGCAACCGAGAAGCCGGCAACCGAGAAGCCGGCAGCCAGGAAGCCGGCAGCCAGGAAGCCAGCAACCGAGAAACCGGCAGCCGAGAAACCGGCAGCCGAGAAACCAGCAGCCGAGAAACCAGCAGCCGAGAAGCCAGCAGCCAAGAAGCCGGCAGCCAAGAAGCCGGCAGCCAGGAAGCCGGCAGCCAGGAAGCCGGCAGCCGAAAAACCCGCTACTGAGAAACCCGCTGCTGAAAAACCTGAAGCCAAGCGACGGGTGGCCCGGAAACCGGCGGTCAAAACTGCCGCGGCGCCGGAGCCCCAGTCAGCAGCGACCGGGGCGGAGGCTGGCGCGGAGAAGGAACGGACGCCGCGGAAACGGGCTCCCCGCAAAAAACCCGAGGACCTGCCGTCAAAATGAGTCCCAGAACCAAGCGATCGGGGCACCTGGTTGGGTGCCCCGATCGTTTTGTTGGCCAAAGATTCGGCCATGCTCATTCTCTCTTCCCTGCTCCATCCAGCTACAGATACCCCTCCCCGAAGAGAATTTCCAGCGTCAGGACCAGCGAGGGATTTGCCCTGAAATCGTCGGTACGGGAAAATTCGAGCTGCGGCTGCAGTTCGAAGAAAACCCAGCCCAGGTGAATATTGCGCCGGTAGCGCAGGCTTGCGAAATAGCGGTTATCTTCAACCTTTGGCTGAACATCCCCGACAACCCCAACTTCGTAGGCCATCTGCACCCGATCGCCGAGGGGATGGGCAAAGAACAACACCTCGGACCACTCAGGGTTGCGCGGTTGATCATCAGTCCAGTAGAGGGTGCTGCTGGCTCGAAACAGGGCATTTCTCCCGGTACTCCGCTCGAGATCATAACGCAACCGCGCATCCCAGCCGCGCGAACTGTACCATCCCGGGGTCAGGGTAACCCGGCTCAGCCAGGTCCTGCTGAGGGGATGAAGCCAACGGAGCCGCAGGCGCACAAAGGGGTCCGGGGGCCAGTGCAGCTTGATCCCCGGTTGCAGACGGATATCCCAGAACTGCCGCTGCTCCAGGATGTACTGCAAGGATGTGGCGAGGGACTGGTCGCCGAGGTTCTTGGCCAGGCTGTTACCGGTGGTCAGGGTCTCCCCTTCCGCCCCCGGGTCCGGTTCTTCACTCTCCAGCAGCAGGTTGACCTTTTCTTCCAGGTTGGGCAGCCCGATGCGAGCTCGTACCCGGCCATTGCTATCAAGCTCCCCCCCCTTCCCGTAGGTGGTAAAACCACGCAGCTGGATATAGGTTCCGGTCCCCTCTTCATAAACCCGGTTGGCTCCGAAGAAAGAATCGACCTGCCGCGACAGCCCTTCAACGTTGTGGGAAAAGTAGGTATGGAAAGCCGTCAGACTGCCGGTTCCTGGAAGACGCGGCTCCGCATCAGTGGCCACTTCAGTCGCTGGCGGCAAAGACTCGGTTTCCACCGCCAGGGTCAGCTGCGGCAGTAGAAGAAAAAAAGTAATGAGCAAAACCAGAAAGAGCCTTCGGTCCATGAAAATCGTCCTTGCAACGGGAAACCGGTTTCCACAACCGATCGGCACGCCATGGTCACAGTTTAGTACATTTTCTTGAACTGTCCGCGTCCCCCTGCTCGACGGCACCAGTCCCGGAGTCGATCCAGACCGCAGTGGAAAAAAGGCCGGAACGATTTCGCTCCGGCCCTTACCGTGGTCTATTTAAGCGCCTGCAGTTTTTCCAGTCCCTGTTGCAGAATGGCCAGTTTTTCCCGGGCCTCGGCCAGTTTGCCCCGGTCCTTCTCGAGCACTTCGGGGGGCGCCTTGGCAACGAAGGCCTCATTCCCCAGTTTCTTTTCAAACAGGGCCACGTCCTTTTCGACCTTGAGGATCTCCTTGGCCAGCCGCTGCTCCTCGGCGGCCACGTCGATCAGACCGGCCAGCGGCAGCAGGATTTCAACCTCTCCGGCCACCTGGGTGGCGGCCTGTTCCGGGCGCGCGATGCCGACCCCGAAGGCAAGTTCGCCAACCCGGGCCAGGGTACGGATATACCCTTCGCCGGCGGCGAGGATCTCGGCTGCCGCGGCGCTTTTACAGTCCAGGACCGCTGCGATCAGGCGCCCCGGGGGCACATTCATCTCCCCGCGGATATTGCGGATGGCGCGAACCACTTCCATGATCAGCTCCATCCGGGCGGCGCCGCCATCATCGAAGGGGAGCCCGGCACCGGTCGGGTAGTCGCTCTGCATCAGAAAGGCGCAGGGGCGCGCCCCCGGCAGGGCCTGCCAGATCTCCTCGGTAATAAACGGCATCAGCGGATGAAGCAGGCGCAGCAACTGCTCAAGGACGGTAAAGAGGACGGAGCGGGCCCGCTGCCGGGCCGCGGCATCCTCCCCGTAGAGGTCATCCTTGACCAGTTCGATATACCAGTCACAGAAGTTGTGCCAGGTGAAGGCATAAAGAATATTCGCCGCTTCGTTGAAGCGGTAATCGGCCAAGGCCTGGTTGACCTCCCGGGCACTCTCGGCGAGTCGCACCAGGATCCAGCGATCGGCCAGGGTGAGTTCGGCCGATTCGAGGTCGATGGAAGCCGGCTCGAAATCTTCCAGGTTCATCAGAGCGAAACGGGCGGCGTTCCACAGCTTGTTGGCAAACGCCTTGTAGCCGGCGATGCGCTCGGTGGCGAGCTTGATATCCCGCCCCATGGCGGCAAAAGCGGTCAGGGTAAACCGAAGTGCATCGGCGCCATACTCATCGATGACCAGCAGCGGGTCGATGACGTTCCCCTTGCTCTTGGACATCTTCTGCCCCTGGGCATCGCGCACCAGGGCGTGGATATAAACATCCTTGAAGGGAACCTGCTCCATGAATTTCAGGCCCATCATCATCATCCGGGCGACCCAGAAGAAGAGGATATCGAACCCGGTGACAAGACAGGAGGTGGGGTAGAACTTGGCCAGGGTCTCGGTCTGCTGCGGCCAGCCCATGGTCGAGAAGGGCCAGAGGGCGCTGGAGAACCAGGTATCGAGAACATCGGTCTCCTGCGCGAGGTTGCCGCTGCCGCATTGGTGGCAGGTGCTGGCGTCCGCGCGGCTGACGGTGATGGCGCCGCAATCGGCGCAGTACCAGGCCGGGATCCGATGGCCCCACCAGATCTGCCGACTGATGCACCAGTCCTTGATGTTGAACATCCACTCGTAGTAGGTCTTCTCCCATTGGGCCGGGACAATGCGGGTGTCGCCCTGCTGCACCGCCTTGATCGCCTCTTCGGCCAGGGGCCCGACCTTGACGTACCACTGCAGGCTGAGGTAGGGCTCGATCACCGTCTTGCAGCGGTAGCATTCGCCGACGGCGTTGGCGTGGACATCGACCTTCTCCAGCAGGCCAAGCTCTTCGAGGTCGGCCACGACCTTGTTGCGGGCGACATAGCGCTCTAGTCCCTGGTAGGGACCGCCGTTTTCGTTGATGAAGCCGGAGGTGTCGAGAATGTTGATAAATTCGAGGTTGTGGCGCTGCCCCACCTCAAAGTCGTTGAAATCGTGGGCGGGAGTGATTTTTACCACGCCGGTACCGAATTCCCGGTCGACATACTCATCGGCAATAACCGGAATTTCCCGTCCCAGCAGGGGCAGAACCACGCTCTTGCCGACCAGGTCGGCATAGCGCTCATCTTCCGGATGGACGGCGACGGCCGTATCGCCGAGCATCGTCTCGGGACGGGTGGTGGCAACGGTCAGAAAACGCGCCTCCCCCTTGACCGGGTAGCGCAGGTGCCAGAGTTGCCCCTGTTTCTCCTCATGCTCGACCTCGAGATCGGAGAGGGCGGTATGGCAGCGCGGACACCAGTTGATCAGCCGGTTGGCGCGGTAGATCAACCCCTCTTCATAGAGGCGCACGAAGACCTCGCGCACGGCGGTCGAAAGGCCCTCGTCCATGGTGAAGCGTTCCCGCTCCCAGTCGCAGGAGGCCCCCAGGCGCTTGAGCTGGTTGATGATCTGCCCCCCCGACTCGCCGCGCCACGTCCAGACCCGGTCCACGAAAGCCTCCCGGCCGAGATCGTGGCGGTCCGTCCCCTCAAGGGCCAGCTGCTTCTCGACGACATTCTGGGTGGCGATGCCGGCATGGTCGGTCCCCGGCATCCACAATACCTCGTGGCCGGTCATCCGTTTCCAGCGGCAGAGAATGTCCTGGAGGGTATTGTTGAGGGCATGCCCCATGTGCAGGACGCCGGTGACATTCGGCGGTGGAATCACGATGGAGAAGTGGGGTTTGGGCGAGTGCTCATCCGCGTGGAAGCAACCATGATCTTCCCAGTTGCGATACCACTTGGCTTCGACATCCTGAGGCTCGTAGCCCTTGGAAAGTTTCGGTTCCATGTAAGTCACAGTCCTTGACCACAAAAGAGTCGCTAGGAGCCGTCCGCCGGCCCAGAAAAGGAAATGGGGATTTTAGCAATCCCCATTTCTTCAGTCAACGCCATTGTCTGGCCCTCGCTTCAGGCCGTTTTTTTCTTGATTTTGCGAATTTCGTCACGGATCAGCGCCTCGGCCAGGTCGGGCACCACCTCCCAGGCTATCTTCTCCAGGATGCTGCCGGCAAGACGCTCGACGACGGCACCGGCGACCTTGGCAACGATCTTCTCCAGGTCGGCCTCGGAGAGGGAGGCGACGCGCTCCTCCACACCGACCGGTGCAGGTTCCGCAACAGGCTCAGCGGCAGGGGTCTTCGGCACTTCCGGTGCCGCCACCGTAACTGCCGGCGGAACGACGGGCTCCGGTTCCGGCTCTTCCGCGAGATCGAAGGCCCAGTCGTCGCTCTCGGCCGCCGCCGGCTCGGCAGTTTCGGTCGTTTCCTCAGCCGGGAACTCCCATGCTTCGGAGGCAGCCGCCATGGCGGTATCGGGCTCGTCGGCGAAGGGGTCCTCAATCTCCAGAGCCTCGGCGGCCTGCTCCAACGACTCTTCTTCGAAGAAAAACTCTTCCTCCGCGGAAGTCCCCTCGGTGGCCTGCTCCACCGCCTCTTCAACCGCGCTGGTGAACTCCTCGTTTTCCTCGTCAGTGAGCTCTTCGGCGTCGAGGATATCGCTCTCGTCGAGGGGCAGAATTTCTTCCTCGAGATCGCCCCAGTCGGGCTCCGCGGGCTTGGCGACCACGGTGGCTGCCGGGGGAGCAGGCGTGGCTGCCGGGGCAGGAGCTGCCGTCTCGGCTGCCACCGGCTCGGCGAAAAGGTCTTCCTCTTCGAACAGAAATTCCTCTTCGAGTTCCGGAGCCGCCGGCTGGAGGTCGTCCTCCTCAAAAGCGATGGACCCCCAGGGATCGTCAACGGGCGCAGCAGGACCCTCGGTAGCGGCGACCTCGACGGCTGTCGCGACTTCGGGCGCGTCAAAATCCTCCCAGTCGGAACCAGCCGACACTTCCTCGGCGGGAGGAGGAGCTGCCGCTACGGCGGCTGGCGTTTCCGGCGGGGGGGAGGGAGCCACGGGCGGAGTAGCCGCCGGAGCCGGTACGGCACTGAGGAGCTGCTCGACCCGATCGATCAGGGCCTGGGACTCGAAAGGCTTGGCGATCCAGCTTTCGGCGCCGCAACTGCGCGCCTTCTCCTCGTCAAACGGTTCGAAGGTGCCGCTCAGGAGCAGCACCGGAACCCCCTTGAGGTCGGGATCCTGTTTGATAGCGGAGCAGAGATCGTAACCGTTCTTGCCCGGCATAAAGACATCAGCAAGGATCAGGTCGGGATGAATCTCCCGGGCCTTCGCCAGAGCGGTATCACCATTATCGACGACTGTCAGTTCGTAGTCTTCGTTGGCAAAGGTGATGCCGATGACCTTTTGAATCGTGATACTGTCGTCGGCCAACAACAGTTTCTTGCTCATCCAGGCCTCCTTGCCCGCAAAAGGGGCATGCAAAAGCTAACGGGGAAGAGTCGCCAGCAATGCTCCAAGGTCGAGCAGCGGATACGTGTTCCCGTTGTAGACAAAACTCTTTTCCGCCGAAAAGCGGTCGCTCTCCGGTTCACATTCACCCAAGGTGCCCAATCGGCATTCGACAATCTGCAGAATCTGGTCGACCGGAAACCCGAAGGGACCGAACTCGCTCCCGCAAACCATGACATAGGGGCATCCCTCCCCGGAACCGGGAACCGACAGCAGTCCCGGCAAATCAAGGAGGGGCAGGACGTCGCCCTGATGGAGAAAAACCCCCTTGAATCCTGGCCGTATCAATGCCAGTGGGAAAAGCCGCGGTGCCAGCAGGATATGCCAGACATTCTCCAGCGACAGCGCAAACTGCTTCTCCCCAAGCCGAAGCAGAACCAGGCGGGGGGTCACGCTTCGCCCCTGAATTGTTCAAGTTGCGGGGCACGGCAGGCTTGCAGCACCTCACCCCGCCAGAGCGCCAGTCGCTGAAAGGTGGGAAGAACATCCCGCCACAACAGCTCCGGCAAGGGGCGATGTTCAAATTCGCTGGCCGGAAAGATGCCGTCGATATGTTCAACATACAATATCCACGGCTGCGGATTGCCACAGAGAACAACGCGGGCGCCAGCATCGGTATTCGCTTGGCTCAACCCTAATGGGCGGCGCAAATCAACCAGCAAAGACTCATCACCGGCAACGGCAGCAGGTGTCTCCGGCGTTGCTTCGCGAATCTCCACCAGGTCATCGATCGGCAGCACAAAGCCGATCCCGCCCAGACGAAATACCAGGTTCATTTCAGCAGAGTCGGTCATGCCCGAATCCTGGCTCAGCATCAAGCCACTCCCGCAAGCGGCAAACCGGCATCAAAAGTAGCATAGCCAAAGCCGGAGTGTCAAGCCTTCTGAAAGAGAAAAACCGAGAAGTTATGCCAAGTTAAAAGATCTTCCAGGTCTGGGGAAGAAACAGTCGCTGATAGAGATTCATGGCAAAGCGGTCCGTCATTCCGGCGATAAAATCGGCCACCGAAACTTCCCGGGGATCTCCGTCCAGAAATCGTCCCCCATGCTGCTCCAGCGCCTCGGGATGATCCATGAAAAAGCTGAAGAGTTCCTGCAGAATGCGCGATGCCTTTTCAAAATCCTCATGCACACTCCGCACCTGGTAGACATGCTCAAAGAGCCAGCTGCGCAGGGCCACGATCGCTTCGGCCACGGGCTCGGTGAGCCGGACGTCTGCGCCGCCACAGCCAAGAGAGGCCTCAATCATGTCGAGAACCATGGTATTGATCCGGCGTCCATGATCCAGTCCGAGCACTCGTGTAATCACTTCCGGAACCAGCGCGGGGCTGACCAGGCCGGCACGAACGGCATCATCCAGATCGTGGTTGACATAGGCGATGATGTCGGCAAGGCGCACCACCCGCCCCTCCATGGTTAAGGCAAGGGTCTCGGGTGTCCCTCCCAGCAGCGGTCCACGCCCCTTGGAATGCTTGAGAATACCATCCAGAACCTCGGCGGTCAGATTCAGCCCGCGCCCTTCCCGTTCCAGGACGCTGACGACCCGGCCACTCTGGCGAACGTGGCGGAACCCGCCCGGCACCAAGGAATCGAGGACCCGCTCACCGGCGTGACCAAAGGGCGTGTGACCAAGATCATGCCCCAAGGCGATCGCTTCGGTGAGGTCTTCGTTCAGGGCCAAGGCCCGGGCGACCGTTCTGGCAATTTGCGCAACTTCGAGAGTATGGGTCAGCCGGGTCCGATAGTGATCCCCTTCCGGGGCAAGAAAGACCTGGGTCTTGTATTTCAGACGTCGAAAGGCCTTGCAATGCAGGATCCGGTCGCGATCGTGCTGAAAGACGGTACGAATGGGACAGGGCGGTTCCGGGCGAGCCCGACCGCTGCTGGCGCTGCTCAGGGCGGCCCAGGGGGCAAGAAACTGGCGTTCACGATCTTCGCTGAGTTGGCGGATATTCATAAAGTCCGGAGCATATTGCCTTGATTGCCTGCGATGCTGCTACTCTATACCCTACCCCATCGATTGTTGCAAATCAAAACACCGGAGCACCACAGCCATAAACACCGGATCACGACAATGAAAACACCCGCAAGCTCTCCTTCAATCACCTTTGAAAGTCAAAAGTAAAAAAAACCCCCCTTGGTTCATCAAAATTTCACGCATACTTACCTGTCAGGATTATCCCCCTACAAACTTTTTCTGCAGCAGATAACAGAAAACATCTGGGTGAGTTTGATAAAACCGGTACAAAATTTTTTGAATTTTTACTTTTATTATTGATTTATCCAAGAATTATTGTAATAGAATGAACTCTACAACAGCAGCTTCCCCGCATAACAAACAGACCAAGGAGGATATTCAATGGCATCACTTCTGGAAATGGCTACTGAAATCGTTTTGTCGATGGCCGCTTCATCCACCATGTCGAAGGAGGAACTTCTGGCAGAAATTTCCTCGGTACATAAAGGCCTTGCAGCCATCGAGAAGGGCGAGTCCCTACCCGAACAGACCACTGAAGAGCCGACAATGCCCACCATTACGCGCAAAAAGGCATTCGGCAAAGACAAGATCACCTGCATGCTCTGCGGCAAAGAGATGAAGACCCTGGCGCGCCACCTGAAGACCGCCCACGACCTCAAGCCGGGCGAGTACCGCAAGCAGTTTGACATCCCCCGTACCCAGCCGCTGGCAGCGCGGGCCTATTCGGAAAGCCGCCGGCAGATGGCGGTCGATCGCGGCCTCGGTGAAAACCTCGCCAAGGCGCGGGCGGCGCGGGGCAAAACCAAGAAAAAGAAATAGTATTGCCGCTTTGCACGATCCATCAAAAAGGCCGCCCGGGTAACCCCGGGCGGCCTTTTTGATGGATCGTTCGCGGGAGGCGGCTCCCCTCCTTTCGGCTACTGAATGGTGAAGGGGAGAACCTGCAGCACCGTTCCACCGGCATCCCGCACCTCAACCCGCCAGGCCCCGGTCCAGGCCGGGAGGATCTGCTTGGAACTCCAGGTCCGCCAGTTCCCGGAGTGGACCGGCAGTTCAACCCGGGCCATCTCTTCATCTCCGCGGAACCAGACATGGGTCACCGCCGTCGCATCGGTAGCTCCGACCAGTCGGGTATAGCAATAGAGGGTGCCTACCGTAGGCGGAAAGATCTCGGCGACGGCGACCGGGTTACGATCGACCACCTGGGTGGCAATCACCCCTTCGGCCACGGTCACACTGGAAAGGGCAGTCGCGGGGAAACTTCCGGCCAGCAGGATGGCGATCAACAACAGCGGCAACAGGCGCATGACGTCTTCTCCTCGGTTGGTGTCGTAAGTTACGGGTGGGCAAGGCCGGGCCGGTCCCGGGCTACGATTGCCCTTGACCCGGCCATTAGGATACCGTACATTTGGCGGGCTGAAAAGTACCCGGGAATACACCATGAAACGGATTCTGCTCGGCGACCGCCGGGAAAAACTTGTGGCCACCATCGAGATGATCCTCAAGCATTGGGGTTACCGCGTGATGGCGTCCTGCCAACCCGAGCCGCTGTCCCGGTTCCTGGCCGAAGTCCCTCCCGACCTGGTCATCCTCGGCAGCAACCTGTTGACGAGTAAAAACGCCCCCTTTACTGCGCAGGTAACGGACCAGGTCCGGGAGCGACAGCTTCCGCTGCTGGTTCTCACCGATGACGAAGAGCGGGACGACAACTTACCTCCCCACGAAACGATGACAGTCCCCCTCGACATCTTCCGACTCTTCACCCTGATCCAGGACCGCCTGGAAAGTACCCCGCGCCGCAACCTGCGCCTGAAAATCCAACTTCCCGGCATGTTCTACAGTGGCGGCGCACCGGTGATGGCCGAAGTTTTGAGCCTGAGCGCCTATGGCCTCTTCATCAAAACCGGATGCCGGGTCGACAACCTCGAACAACTTTCGGTGATCTTTCCTCTGCTCGGCATGCAGACCGAAATCGAGGTTGCCGGCAGGGTCCTTTACCGGGTCAAACCGGGGCCTGAAAACAACTATCTCCAGGGCGTCGGCATTGAATTTACCGACATCGCCCCGGAGACGGCGCAAACCATCCAGGACTTCATCGAAAGCCGGGTTCTCGAAGAGCTCGCCGAGAGCCATGAAGGGCCGCGGCATTTTGACCTCGCCCAACTCCAGGTTCACAGTCATCGTGATTTGAGCCTACGCGGTACGCCGGCAGACAGGCCCTAGGCGCACTTCAAACTACCAGCCCACACCCCGCCAGCTCGGCCAGAAAGCTCTCCCCTCCCCCCCGGCCAACCGTAAAGAATTCATCGAGAGTCGCGGCGACATCGGCAAAACTTTCCCGCACCCCGAGAGGCACACCAGCCACCATCCCGAGTCCCCAGGCCAGTACCGGTACCGCCTCGCGGCTGTGGTCGGTTCCCGGAGTGGTCGGGTCGCAGCCATGGTCGGCGGTCAGCAGCAGCAAATCCCCGCGCTCCAGTCGTCCCAACAGTTCCGGCAACCAGCGATCAAAAGCTTCCAGCGCCTGGCCAAAACCGGCCGCATCCTGGCGATGGCCGTAGAGCATGTCGAAATCGACCAGATTGGTAAAGATCAGGCCACCCTGGCACCGGTCGAGGGCAGCCAGGGTTTTTCCCATGCCGTCGGCATTCCCCTTGCTGGGCTGCCCCTCGCTGATCCCCCGCCCGGCAAAGATGTCCGAAATCTTCCCGATCCCCAAGACCGGCAGACCGGCCGCCTGCAAACGGTCGAGGAGTGTTTCGTCACCAGGCGGCAGCGAAAAGTCGCGGCGCCCGGCAGTGCGCTGGAAGGTTACAGCTTTGTCGCCGCGGAAGGGGCGGGCGATCACCCGTCCAATCCGGTAGGGGTCGAGGATCCTGCGCGCCACACGGCAGATTTCATAGAGCTGCGGCGGCGGGATCACCGCTTCGTGGGCAGCGATCTGGAAGACCGAATCGGCGCTGGTATAAACGATCGGCCGGCCACTGCGCAGGTGCTCCTCGCCGAGGCGCTGCAGGATTTCGGTACCGCTGGCGGCGCAATTGCCCAGGGGGTCGAGACCGGTCGCGCGGCGGAAGGCGGCGATAATATCTGGAGGGAAACCGTCGGGGTAGGTCGGAAAGGGCTGCGGCTGGATAATGCCTGCCAGCTCCCAGTGGCCCGTAGTCGTATCCTTCCCGGCCGACTGTTCCAGCATGCGGCCGAAGCCGGCCCGGGGCGCTGCAACAGGCGGCACCCCAGGAAGATCGAGGAGATTGCCAAGTCCCAGCGACTGCAGGTGGGGGAGATAGAGGCCGCCACAGGCGGCGGCGACATGCTGCAGCGTATTGGCCCCGGCGTCACCGTAGGCCGCCGCATCCGGAAGGGCCCCGATGCCGACGCCGTCGAGGGTAATCAGCACGGCCCGGGAAGGGTGGGTCACTGGCACCCTCCCAGGCTGGCCTGCCAACCGGCCACGATGGCTATCCCGGCACTGGTGCCGATGCGGGTCGCCCCGGCAGCGAGCAGGGGCTGACAAGCGGACCAGTCGCGAATTCCGCCGGCAGCCTTGACCTGGATCCGGCCGGCGGCGGCAGTCACCAGCAACCGGACATCGTCCAGAGTTGCCCCGCCGCTGCCGAAGCCGGTCGAGGTCTTGACATAGGCGGCCCCGCCCGCCACCACGCAATCGACCAGGGTCCGTTTCTGATCGTCGCCCAGGTAGCAGCACTCGATGATCACCTTGACGACGGCGCCGCGGGCGGCGCGGACCACCTGCCGGATCTCTTCAGTCACGGCGTCGAAGCGCCCCTCGCGAACGGCGCCGAGGTGAATCACCATGTCGATCTCGCCGGCGCCGGCGCTCACAGCCGCGGCGGCTTCCGCCGCCTTCTGGGCTGGCGGCTGGTAGCCGAGGGGAAATCCGACCACCGTCGCCACCGCGACCCCGGAACCGTACAGGAGATCCGCCGCCTGGGTCACGTAGACGGGGGGAATGCAGACCGCAGCAAAACCGTACTCCACCGCCTCTTCGCAGAGGCGGTGGATATCCGCTGTCGTTGCAACCGCTTGAAGCAGGGTATGATCGATGAAGGGCGCGGGGGAAGTCATGGTTCCAGATGCGGGCTCAGGTGCGGTAGGACGCGTTGATCTTGACGTAGTCGTAGGTCAGATCCGAGGTGTAGTAATCAGCGCTGCCGTCGCCAAGCTGAAGATCGACGGTGACGGTAAACTCGGGCTGTTTGAGAACCCTGGTCGCCTCCGCTTCGAGTTCCTTGCCGGTACCGAGTCCATTTTCGACAACAGCAACCTGGTCGAAGCGGATCGCGACCCGGTCGGGATCAACCTCCGCCCCCGAGTAGCCGACCGCGGCGATGATCCGCCCCCAGTTGGCATCCTCGCCGAAAAAAGCGGTCTTGACCAGGCTGGAGGTGGCGACGGCCACCGCGGCCTGACGGGCCTGGGCCGCGTCCCGGGCACCCTGCAGGTGGATCCGGACCAGCTTGGTCGCCCCCTCGCCGTCGCGCACGATCATCTTCGCCAGGTCGAGCAGGATCTCGTCGAGCAGATGCTGGAATTCCGCCGCCTCCGGCGTTCCGGCGACGATCTCCGGCGTCTCGGCCATGCCGTTGGCGAGGATCAGGACCATGTCGTTAGTCGAGGTATCGCGATCGACGGTGATGCTGTTGAAAGAGCCATCGACCGCGCGACGCAGCGCCTGGTCGAGGAAGTCGGGCGCCACTTTGGCATCGGTGAGGACAAAAGCGAGCATGGTCGCCATGTTCGGATGGATCATCCCCGCGCCCTTGGCAAGGGCAAGCAGGGTGTAGTCCCGCTCGCCGGCAGAGCCCCGGGCGGCGACCAGCTTGGGAAAGGAATCGGTGGTCATGATCGCCGTGGCAACCGCTGCCGCACCGGAGTCGTCCAGCGCGGCGACCAGGGGCGGAATCCCGGCGGTAAAGCGCTCCATCGCCAGCGGTTGGCCGATCACCCCGGTGGAAGAGACCGCCACCAGTTCTTCGGCGATGCCGAGTGCCTGCGCCGCGAGGCGGCCACAGGCGATGGCGTCGCGCAGGCCGGCCTCACCGGTGCAGGCGTTGGCATTGCCGCTATTGACGAGGATCGCCTGGCACTGTCCGGAGCGAACCCGCGGTGAGGTCACCAGCACCGGCGCCGCGACCACCTTGTTGGTGGTGAAGACCCCGGCGCTCGTTGCCGGCACCGCCGAAACGATCAGTCCCAGGTCGAGCTTCCCCGACTTTTTCAATCCCGCCGCCTGCGCGGCAAACCGGAATCCCTTGACTTCGATCCGCTCGTCCCTGTCCATCGCTGTCACTCCGCTTCGCGAGGGGAACCACCCTGCCGTTCCCGATATAAGGCTGAAACGCTACTGCCCACAGCACTTCTTGTACTTCTTGCCGCTGCCGCAGGGGCAGGGGTCGTTGCGCCCGACCTTCTCCTCCTCGCGGGTCACCGGCTTGGCCGGCTGATCGTCCCCGCCGGCCCGGTTGAGGACGACCCGCCGTTTACGCTGTTCCGCCTCCATGCGCTCGACATCGTCCTCGCGGGCGAGCTGGATGCGGAACAGCTTGTTGATCACCTCGAAGCGAATCCGCCCCATCATCGCCATGAAGAGCTCGTAAGCCTCGCGCTTGTACTCCCCCTTGGGATCGCGCTGGCCATAGCCACGCAGGCCGATCCCCTCCTTGAGATGATCGATGGAAAGGAGATGGTCTTTCCATTGCAGGTCGATCGTCTGCAGCAGCAGGACCTTCATCAGGTGTTCGAGAACCGGGGTGGTGAACTCCTCTTCGCGCTCGGCAAAGCGGCGCTCGACCTGGGAGCGGAGGTCCGCCTCCAGATCCTCCCGGGTCAGGCTGCGGTCGGGTTCGGCGGGGAGAGTAACCGGAAAGGAAAACTGGCCATGGAAATCCTCGGCCAGGGCATCCCAGTTCCAGTCGGCCGGCAGGGTCTTTTCGGGGCAGAAGGTCGCCACCATGTCCTCGATCGCTTCGCTGATGATCCCCGTCACCGTTTCGCGAACGCTCTCCCCGGCGAGCACTTCGCGGCGCTGGGTATAGATCACCTCGCGCTGCTTGTTCATGACATCATCATACTCGATGAGGTGCTTGCGGATTTCGAAGTTGTGTCCCTCGACCTTCTTCTGGGCATTCTCGATCGCCTTGGAGATCATGCCGTGCTCGATCGGTTCCCCTTCGGGGATGCGCAGTTTCTCCATGACGAAGGCGACGCGGTGCGAGCCGAAGATCCGCAGCAGGTCATCCTCGAGGGAGAGGTAGAAGCGGCTCTCCCCGGGATCCCCCTGACGCCCGGAACGTCCGCGCAGCTGGTTGTCGATACGCCGCGACTCGTGGCGCTCGGTGCCGAGGATATAGAGCCCGCCCGCCTCCAGCACCGCGGCTTTCTCGGCGGCGCATTGGGCACGGAACTTTTCGAGCGCCGCCGGGAAGGCAGCTTCCGGATCCTCGGCGGTGGCCGCTTCGCGCCGGGCCAGCATCTCGGGGTTGCCGCCGAGAACGATGTCGGTACCGCGGCCCGCCATGTTGGTGGCAATCATCACCGCCCCCTTGCGGCCGGCCTGGGCGACGATCTCCGCCTCCTTTTCGTGGTGCTTGGCATTGAGAACGGTATGCGGGATGCCCCTTTTCTTGAGCATCTCCGACAGCTCTTCGGACTTTTCGATGGAGATCGTCCCGACCAGGGTCGGCTGCCCCTTGGCGTGGCGCTCGACAATATCTTCGATCGCCGCCTTGAACTTCTCCCGTTCAGTCTTGTAGATCACGTCGGACTGGTCAATTCGGACCATCGGCCGGTTGGTCGGGATGACCATGACCTCGAGCTTGTAGATCTCGGAAAACTCGGCCGCCTCGGTATCGGCGGTACCGGTCATCCCGGAGAGTTTTTCGTACATGCGGAAGTAGTTCTGGAAAGTGATGGTCGCCAGCGTCTGGTTCTCGCTCTCGATCTTGACCCCTTCCTTGGCTTCCACCGCCTGGTGCAGGCCGTCGCTCCAGCGCCGCCCGGGCATCAGCCGGCCGGTGAACTCGTCGACGATCATCACCTCGCCGTCCTTGACCACGTAGTCGACATCGCGCTTGAACAGGGCATGGGCCTTGAGCGCCTGGTTGACGTGGTGCAGGGTCTCGATGTTGCGCGGCTCGTAGAGGTTTTCGATGCCGAGCAGCTTTTCCACCCGGCTCACCCCCTCTTCGGTGAGGGTCGCGGTTTTGGCCTTCTCATCGACAGTGAAATCGCCGGTATAGGTCTTCTGGGTCTGGCCGAGCTTGCCGTCCCGGTTCTCGATGATCTCCCCCTTCTTGAGCATGGGGATGATGCGGTTGACGGTGTAGTAGAGCTCGCTCGAAGCCTCCGAGGGGCCGGAGATGATCAGCGGGGTACGCGCCTCGTCGATGAGGATGGAGTCGACCTCGTCGACGATGGAGAAGAAGAAGTCGCGCTGCACGTAGTCGGCGAGATCGAACTTCATGTTGTCGCGCAGGTAGTCGAAGCCGAACTCGTTGTTGGTGCCGTAGGTGATGTCGCAGCCATAGGCCGCCTTGCGCTGCGCATCGGTGAGGCCATGGACGATGCAGCCGACGGTGAGGCCGAGAAAGCGATGGATCTGCCCCATCCAGTCGGAGTCACGCTTGGCCAGGTAATCATTGACGGTGACGACGTGGACCCCTTTGCCGGCGAGGGCATTGAGGTAGGATGGCAGGGTGGCGACCAGCGTCTTCCCCTCCCCAGTCTTCATCTCGGCAATCTTCCCCGAATGAAGGACCATGCCACCGATCAGCTGGACGTCGAAGTGGCGCATGCCGAGCACCCGCTTCCCCGCCTCCCGCACCACGGCAAAGGCTTCCGGCAGCAGGTCGTCGAGGGTCTCGCCCGCGGCCAGGCGGGCGCGGAATTCGACGGTCTTGCCGCGCAGACCGGCATCGTCAAGGGCCGCCATCGTCTCTTCGAGGCCATTGATCCGGGCGACGATGGGCTGCAGACGTTTGAGTTCACGATCGTTTTTGCTGCCGACAACTTTTCTGACCAGACTTCCGATCATCGATATCACTCCGTGATAAGGGGCGCTAGCCAGCCGCCCCGGGTCACTGTGCTGGGTGCCGGCAACCTCCGGCAAAGGTTGGAAGTTTAGCACAAAGCCGGAGCCGGCCACAAGTCCGAAAGGGCCACCCGAACCTCTCCAGGCAGAAACAAAAAAGCCCCGGAAAACCGGGGCTTGTAGACAGTCGCGACAAAGTGGTGATTAGAGGTATTTGCGAGGATTGAGCGGAACTCCGTTGCGCCGGACTTCGTAATGGACGTGGGAACCGGTGGAACTGCCGGTATTCCCGACCGCCGAAATGCGTTCGCCGCGCTTGATGCGCTGCCCGACCTTGACGAAGATTTTCGAATTGTGAGCGTAGTAGGTTTTGTAGCCATAGCCATGATCGATGACCACCAGCTTTCCGTAGCCGGGCGCCGTTTCCGCCTGGCTGACGATCCCGTCGGCACAGGCATAGACCGGCGTGCCGGTGCGAGCGGCGATGTCAAGCCCCTCGTGCATCTTGCGCTTGCCGGTGAAGGGGGAATTGCGCATGCCGAAACCGGAGGTCATCCACCCCTTGACCGGCCACCCCTGGGGCTTGGCCGCGAGCAGCGAGCGCTGGTCATTGAGGAACCCCTGGATCTCCTCCTGGCTTTCGCGGCGCAGGTCGATCGCCTGGCGGACTGCGTCGATCTGCTGCTGCAAGGCCGAGAAGCGATCAGAACCCTCCTCCTCGGGAGGTCCGCCCACCCCGGCGAGGGTGTCGCTGCGCGGCTTGGAGAGTTGGGCCAGGACGCGGACCTTGGCATCGTTCTGGGCCAGCACCACCATCTCCTGCTGCAAATCCTGCAGGCTCGCCACCAGGCGCTGCAACTCCATCTGCTGGCTGCGATTCTCTTTCTTCAGGCGGGCAAATTCATGGCGGTCGAGATTGTTGCGGAAGTAATCGACGGCGAAGAGGCCGACTGTTACCAGCAACACCACGCTGACCCCCGCCAGCCACTGCAGCACGCTGCGGCGGAGATTGAACCGGCGGACCTGATGGGAGCCCTCCGGAATAATCAGGATGGTGTACTTTTTGGCAGACAAGACCGAAAACCTCCGCAACACCTTGAAATGACACAAGCCGAATCTGGCACCGTAGCGATTAATACGGCAACTTCCCAGGAAGTGTCAAGCTTTTTAACGCCTTTTGGCGGATTACAGGGTAATACTCAAGGCAATTTCGTCACATTCGGGAAACTTCGCGCACTTCATGCAGTCGCCCCAGATCTTCTGCGGCAGTTCCGATTTTTCAATTTCATGAAAACCGAGCTTGGCAAAGAAAACCGGCTTGTAGGTGAGGGCGAAGACCCGCTTCATCCCCAGATCCCGGGCCTCGACCAGGCAGGCCTCAACCAGTTCGCGACCGAGACCGCGCCCTTCGCAATCGGCGGAGACGGCGAGGCTGCGCACCTCGGCAAGATCCTCCCAGCAGATATGCAGGCAGACGGTGCCGACGGTTTCGCCATTCTCTTCAAATACATAGAAGTCGCGGATGTTCTCATAGATATCCGGCAAGGACCGGGAGAGCATCATCCCTTCGCGGGCATAGCCAAGCAACAGCTTGTGGATCGCCCGGGCATCGGCAATACGCGCTTTGCGCACCATGAACGAACTCCTCAGAAGATCTTAACGAGCCGGCGCCGGGCCGGTCTCAGGCTCGGCACGACTGGCCGATCAATTCCCGGGCGTGCTCCAGGGTCCGCTCGGTAACCCGTGCCCCGCCGAGCATCCGGGCCATTTCCCCGACCCGCGCGGTGTCGTCGAGGGGGAGGATAGTCGTCACTGTCCGCCCCTCGACCTCACTCTTTTCAACCCGGAAATGGTGATCGGCAAAGGCCGCCACCTGGGGGAGATGGGTAATACAGAGCACCTGCAACCCCCGGGCCACCTTGCGCAGCTTTTCGCCGACAGCGGTCGCCGCCGCGCCGCCAACGCCGGCATCGACCTCGTCGAAGATCAGCGTTTGCACCCCTTCGGCCATCGGTGCGGCCCGCCGCAGCGCCAGCATGATCCGGGACAACTCCCCGCCCGAGGCAATGCGCGCCAGGGGCTTCGGCTCCTCACCGGGATTGGGCGCGAGATAAAACTCGACCCGCTCGAGCCCCTGGCTACCAGGCGCTGCCAAGGGAAAAAGCTGGACCACAAACCGCGCTTTGGCCAGGGCGAGGTCGGCCAGTTCCGCCTCGACCGCCTGGCTCAGGCGCACTGCGGCGGCACTGCGGGCACAGCTCAACTGTTTCCCCGACTGGTGCAAGGCCGCCGCGGCGGCATCGAGCTGCCGCATCAGCTCCTCCCGGGTGGCAGCAAGGTCACCGAGTTCAGCAAGTTCCCGCTCGACCTGATCACGATGCTCCAGGACCGCGGCGATGGTTGGCCCATACTTGCGCTTGAGCTGGCTGAGCTGGGCGAGGCGGCTCTCGACCTCCTCCTGCCGCTGCGGCTCGAACTCGATGCGCCGCCGGTAGTCCCGCAGCTGCGCGGCGCAGTCCTCAACGCTGTACTGGGCGCTGCGCAGCGATTCGCCCAGACTGCCGAGCAATGGATCGATCGCGGCCAGACCTTCAAGGTCCGCCGCCACTCGCGCCAGTTCGCCACAAACGGCGGCTTCACCACCGTAGAGGGTCTCGAAACCGCCGCTGGCGGCGGTGGCCAGCCGTTCGGCATGCTGCAGCAGGAGCCGTTCGGCGGCCAGTTCCTCGTCCTCCCCGGGAACGGGCGCGACGGCGGCGATCTCCCGCTGCTGGAATGCGAGCACCTCCAGCCGCTGCTGCCGGTCCCGCTCCGCGGCCTCCAGCCCGTCCAGCCGCTGCTGCAGCTGGCGATGCGCTGCATAGTGGGTGGCATAATCGAGAAGAAGCGGCCCGTGGCCGGCGAAGCTGTCCAGCAGGGCGAGGTGGGTCTCGCCCCGCTGCAGGGTCTGGTGCTCGTGCTGACCGTAGATCGTCACCAGCTGTCCGCTGAAGGCCTGCAACTGGGCCAGCGTGGCCAGCGAGCCGTTGACGTAAACCCGGTTTTTGCCGGCGCGGGAGACGACCCGTCGCACCAGCAGCTCCCCCTCGCCGTCGAACCCGGCCTGCTGCAATTCCTGCTGCAGCCCGGTCTGCCCGGAGAGATCGAGCAGGGCCTCGACACTCGCCTCATCGGCGCCGTTGCGAATCAGTTCCGGCCGCGCCCGGTCACCGAGCAGCAGACCGACCGCATCGATAATGATCGACTTGCCAGCGCCGGTCTCGCCGGTCAGGACGTTGAACCCGGCGGCAAACTGGACCTGTAGCTGGTCGATGATGGCGAGATTGCGGATCTGCAGTTCGACGAGCATGGTGACAAGACCGATTGGTTATTGGTGGCCGATAAAAGAGGAGCACTCAGCACTCAGCACTATCTCTCCCCCCAGCGCAGCTTGGTGCGCAAGACCTCGAAATAATCCCGGGTCGGACTTTGAATCAGCAGGGTACGCTCCCGGGCCTGGCGCAGTTCGACCAGATCCCCCCCCTGCAGCTGCATCCCGACCTGGCCATCGGCGGTGAGAACCACGTGCTGATCCTGGAACTTGACTTCAATGCGGATCACCGCTTCGCTCGAGACGATCAGTGGCCGATTGCTCAGCATGTGCGGACAGATCGGCGAGATGACCAGGCAGGCGACGCCCGGGTCGATAATCGGCCCGCCTGCGGCCAGGTTGTAGGCGGTCGACCCGGTCGGCGTGGCAACGATCAGGCCGTCGGCCTTGAAGGTTGTCAGGTAGACGTCATCGACCCAGACCGCCATATCGATAATCCGGGCCAGAGCCCCCTTGTTGATGACGGCGTCATTCAGGACCGCGTAGCGGGCAATTTCGTCCCCCTGGCGGCGAACCACCACATCGAGCATCAGCCGCCGGGAGACCCGAAAATCCCCCTGCAGGACGCGCTCGAGAGTGGCGAAGGTCTCATCCCGGGTGATCTCGGTCAAAAAACCGAGGCTGCCGAGATTGACCCCCAGGATCGGCTTCATCTGGGCACCGACGTGGCGGGCGACCGAGATCAGGGTGCCGTCGCCGCCGAGGACCACGATCAGGTCGGCCCGCTGCGGAATCTCGTTATCGGCATAATCGCGGGTCACCCCCAGGCTCTGGGCCAGATCCTCCTCCAGGAGAACCTCAAGCCCCCGGGATAGCAGCCACTCCATCACCTCGCGGCCAAAGACAACAGCGTCCGGGTGCTGTTTTTTTGCATAGATACCGACCTGCTGCATTTTCCACTCCCTCGGCCTGTCCATTGCACCACGTTATTACCACACCTCGGGCACGGAGTCCATACAACTACTGACGCCGGCGCGCTCCCCAGGTACACGCAGCTCAGTCTTTGACCCAGCGGCCGTTGCCACAGAGAAGCTATGAGGGCGGTGGTTGCGACACAGTTGAGCCCGGCACCCCCATGTGCTAGAGTCGAGCCTGCGTTTCACTGGAGACAACCAATGGACCTTTTCACCCAGGCCGCCAGCGAATCCTCCGACGCCCCGCTCGCCGAGCGGATGCGCCCGCGCACCCTCGACGAAGTCGTTGGCCAGCGCGAGCTGCTCGGCGAAGGGAAGCTGCTGCGGCGGCTGATTGAGACCGACCAGCTCGCCTCGGTGATCTTCTGGGGGCCGCCGGGGACCGGCAAGACGACCCTGGCGCGGGTCATCGCCGGCACCACCAAAAGCCGCTTCGTCTTCTTCTCCGCCGTCCTCCAGGGAGTCAAGGAGGTGCGCGAGATCGTCGCCCGGGCGAAGGAGGAAAAGGCCTACCACGGCCGCCGCACCCTCCTCTTCGTCGACGAAATTCACCGCTTCAACAAGGCCCAGCAGGACGCCTTCCTCCCCTTCGTCGAAAGCGGCGACATCATCCTCATCGGCGCCACCACCGAAAATCCGAGCTTTGAGATCAACTCGGCGCTGCTGTCGCGCTCGCGGGTCTTCGTCCTTGAGCCCCTCGCCCCCGAGGAGATTCTCCTGCTGCTGCAACGGGCCCTGACCGACCCGCGCGGCCTCATCGCGAAAGAGCTGCAGGTCGCGGACGATGCCCTCGCCTTCATCGCCGCCCAGGCCGATGGCGACGCCCGCATCGCTCTCGGCGCCCTGGAGGTGGCGGCGGCCGCCAGCCGCGAGGAGCGCATCGAGCTGGCGGATGCCCAGCAGGCGCTGCAAAAGAAGGCCCTCCTCTACGACAAGGGGGGAGAGGAGCACTACAACGTCATTTCCGCCTTCATCAAGAGCCTGCGCGGTTCCGACCCCGACGCCGCCCTCTACTGGCTGGCGCGGATGCTAGAGGCGGGGGAAGACCCTCTCTTCATCGTGCGGCGGATGGTGGTCTTCGCTTCCGAGGATGTCGGCAACGCCGACCCGCGGGCGCTGCAGATCGCCCTGGCGGTGCAGCAGGCAGTCCACTTCGTCGGCCTGCCCGAGGCACGCATCAATCTCGCCCAGGGGGTCACCTACCTCGCCACCGCACCGAAGAGCAACGCCAGCTACCTCGGCATCGACCAGGCGCTGGCCGAGGTGCGCAAGAGCGGCGCGCTGCCGGTGCCGCTGCATATCCGCAACGCCCCGACCCGGCTGATGAAGGAGCTCGGCTACCACAAGGGGTACCAGTACGCCCATGACCATGCCGAGGGGATCGCGCCCCAGGATCATCTCCCCGACGCCCTGCGCGGCAAGCGCTACTACCGGCCGACCGCGCGGGGCTACGAGAAGCTGATCGGCGAGCGTCTCGCCCACTGGGCCGACTTGCGCCAGGGGAGAGCAAAACCCGACCCGGACGAGAAGGACTGACCGCCACCGCCACCCGCTAGGTCCCGGCATCTGCTATACTCGTCAAACAATTTGTCACCTTCCACCGCGGCGAGAGCCCATGAACGACCTCCCCTTCCTTCTCGACCTCCTCATCCTGCTCGGCCTGGCCCTCGCCAGCGCCTGGCTCTTCAGCCACCTGCGCCAGTCGCCGATCGTCGGTTACCTGGTCACCGGCCTGGTCATCGGCCCCTACGGCCTGAACCTGGTTCGCGGGGTCCACGAGGTCGAAGCGATGGCGGAACTGGGGGTGATCCTGCTCCTCTTCACCATCGGCCTGGAATTCTCCTTTACCCGGATGCTGCGCATCAAGGGGCTGATGCTTCGCTGCGGAGCGACCCAGATGGCGTCCACCACCCTGCTGGTCTACGGCGCGGCGCGCCTGGCCGGCATCGGCAATGCCGCCGCCTGGGTCCTGGGGATGGCCCTTGCCCTCTCCTCCACCGCCCTTGTCCTCAAGCTGCTTTCGGAGCGGGGGGAGATCGATGCCGCCCACGGCCGGATCGCCCTTGCCACCCTCCTCTTCCAGGACTTGGGCGTCATTCTCTTCCTGTTGCTGCTGCCGCTGCTGGCAGGCAGCGACAGTGGCTTCACCCTGTTTGGCCTGCTCCAGGCAGGAGCGCTCCTCGCCCTCCTCTTCGGCTTTTCGCGCTACCTGCTGCAACCGCTGTTGCGGGGGATCCTCCGCACCCGGACCCCGGAACTCTTTCGCCTGACGGTGCTGACCCTCCTCCTCGGCACCACCTGGATCACCGCCCAGGCCGGGCTCTCCCTCGCCCTCGGCGCCTTCCTGGCCGGTCTCGCCCTGGCGGAATCGGACTACGCGCACCAGGTCCTGGCCGACGTCATTCCGTTTCGGGACGCCTTTCTCGCCATCTTCTTTATCTCCATGGGGATGCTGGTCGATCTGCATGCCGTGGCAGACCACGGCCTGTTGATCGCCGGCGCCTTCCTGCTGCTGACCCTGCTCAAGATCGCCACCGGGACCCTTGGCGCCCTCTGGGCCCGCTATCCGCTGCGCACCGCTCTCACCGCCGGGCTCCTCCTTTTCCAGGTCGGCGAATTCGCCTTCGTCCTGCTGCGCAAAGCCCTCGCCCTGGAGCTCATCTCGCCGCCCCTTTACCAGGGGACCCTAACCGTGATTGCCCTCTCCCTGCTCGCGACACCGCTGCTCGCCGCCCGGGCCGAGCCGTTGGCGCGGCGCCTTGCCGGCCGCTGGGGGAACGGCGCCGAGCTTCCCGACGCCAGCGGTGAGCGAACCGCCAATCTCGAAGGGCATGTCATCATCGCCGGCTATGGGCTCTCCGGGCGCAACGTCGGGCGGGCTCTGCGCGAGATGCGTATCCCTTGTATCCATGTCGAGACCAACGGCACCGTCGTCAGTCAGGCACGCACGGCAGGGGAGCTGATCGTCTTCGGCGACGTCACCGCGGCGGCGGTCCTCGAAGGAGTCGGCATCGGCCGGGCGCGGGCGCTGGTCCTCGCCATCAACGACCCCGCCGCCATCGCCCGGGCGGTGCCGACGGCGCGCGGGCTCAATCCCGATCTCTACATCCTGGTCCGAACCCGCTTCGTGGCCGAGCTTGAATATCTTTCCTCCCTCGGCGCGGACGAGGTCGTCCCGGATGAATTCGAGGCCAGCATCCAGCTCTCCAGCCTGCTGCTGCGCCGTTGCGGCATCGGCGAAGGGCAGGTCCTGAAGCAGATGGCGACCCTGCGCCGGGAACACTATGACCGGCTGCGGTCCCCCGGCAAGACGCCGAGCAACCTCTCCGGCTACCTGTCGGTGCTGGAACAGGGGCAGATCGAGTTTCAGGCGGTCCCGGACGACTCTCCTTGCCTTGGCAAGTCCCTTGGCGAGCTCGCTTTTCGCACCCGCACCGGGACCATGGTCGTCGGCATTATCCGCAACGAGCGGGTCCGCTACAGCCCGGCAGCCAGCCTGGTCCTCGAACCGGGGGACACCCTGCTCCTCCTCGGCGCTCCCGAGAACGTGCTGCAAGCGCGGGAGCTGCTGCACGGGCATCCGGTATAAAAAAAGAAAACGGGAGCCCCAAGAGGCTCCCGCTGAACTGCTTCGCTGCTGTTGTCGGCTATTCTTCGTAAACCAGAACCCGGATCAGGCCGATGGTCGAGCCATTCTCGCTGGTCGGCGAATCGCTGACGGAAATGACCTTGCGGATATTATTCCGGCGGATAAAGTCGTTGATACGTTCGTCCAGTTCCCCAAGTTCGCGCTGGGCCTTGAAGGCCGCGAGCGGTTCACCAAAGGTCTTGACCTTGATCATCGGCACCTCCCCGGAGTAAACGAATCAGACCTGTACCACCGACTTGACGGCGGGAATTTTTTCCCGCAGGGTCTTTTCAATCCCCATCTTGAGGGTCATGGTCGACATCGGGCAGGAACCGCAGGCGCCCTTCAATTTCACGCTGACCACACCGTCCGCACTGATATCGACCAGTTCGACATCGCCCCCGTCGGCCTGCAACGCCGGGCGTACCATTTCGAGAACTTTCTGAACTTCTTCACGCATTGAATGAATCCTCCTCTGTGATGTGTGCTTATTATAGCCCGACCTCCCTGCTACGCAACAGGGGGTCGGGCTAGTCGGACTATTTCGTCTCCTCGTCGTTCTCCCGTCACAGGGACGGCAGGGGGAGGTCCCGCAGACGTCGGGCGCAAAGGAGTTCGGGAGTACCGACGCCTCGCCCCTGCAGCAGCACCTTGAAAGTTTCCCCCATGCCGCCCTCGGGCAGGATCAGGTTTTTCAGGGTCATGCGCAGCGCCTGGGCCCGGCGCGGGTCTTCCTCGCGGGCCTGCAGGGCGATCAGTTCCTCGACAAACCCAAGGCTCATCAGAAACCGGTACTGCTCCCCGAAGTAAAGGGTGGTCAATCCCCCTTCCGTCCCCGCCTGTTGCAGGCTGGTGAAGTCGACGTGGCTGGTCAGGTCCTGCTGGCCGACCAGGCGATAGAGGTCGTCGCTCGCCTGGTGTCGGTGATAGGCGAGCAGGGTTCCCTGACGCCGGAACGGGGCGTAAAGCTCTGCCGCCGGGTAGCCGTAATCGATCGTCAGTACGAAACCGCGCCGCAACAGCTGCGCCACCTGGCGCAGCCAGCGCGGGGCCGCCAGGTTGACCTCGGCCCGGTTTCCCTCTACCGGGGCGACACCGAGCCACTCGAAGTGGGCGGCGAGCGAGGGGGAGGAAAGGGGCCGCAATTCTTCGCCGAAACCCTCGTCCGTGCGGACAACGAAGACCTCCCGCAGCTCCCCGTCGCGCTTTTCCACAAGGTGAACAGGGAAGGCATCGACCAGTTCATTGGAGAGGAAGACCCCTTCCATGCCGGCGAGGTCCGCCAGAGAACACCAGTCGACCACCTGGCGATGGGCAGCCAGCGAATCGGCCTGGCGACGCCGGTTGTCGGGGCTCAGCTCAACGATCCGGTAGCGCAGAGAGTGGTAAAGGTCGGGTGCCAGCTCGCGCAGCGCATCGAGGATATCGAGGGCGAGATGACCCTCCCCGGCGCCCTGCTCGGCAAGCGTCAGCGGGCCGCCGCCGAGCAGTTCGAGGCACTGCCGGAGCTGGCGGGCGAGCAGGCGCCCGAAGAGGGCATGAACACTGGAGCTGGTAAAAAAGTCTCCCTCCTTGCCGATTCGCGACCGGGGGACCATGTAATAACCCCAGTCCGGGTGATAGAGGCAATGCTCCATGAACTCGGCAAAAGGAATCCCTCCCGCGGCATCGATACGTCGTCGCAGAAAGGTCGCCAGATCGGCCTGTCGCTGGTCGCCATTCGTTTCGGTCATCGGCTAGCGTCTCCCCTCTGGGCGGCTTCAAAGTCGGGGATTCTACCCCGGGGAAGGTCTGCTGGCAAGGGGAAGATAGGGAAGATAGGGTGCCGGGGCTTTAGGGGATGATCCCAAGCAGGCGGTGAATCTGCAGCAGGTCGGCCGTTTCCCGCACCAACAGAGTCGCCATGCCGGCGTCTGCGGCGGGGCGCAGATCGACCGGTTCCCGGTCGCCAACGAAGAGGAAACTCTCCGGCAGACCGCCGATGTCCTCAACGACCTTGCGAAAGGCATCGAGGTCGGGCTTGGGTTGGCCGCAGTATTCGATCGTGTAGAGGCGTTCAAAGTACTCCGAAACATCAAGCAGGGCAAGGATTCGCTGGGCCAGAGGATAACTGTTGTTGGTATAGATATAGAGGCGGCAATGCGCACTGAGCGACTCGAGTAACGCCCGGAGAACGGGGTCCGGCACCAGGCAGTCCTCGGGGCGCACCTGTTCCTGAAAAGCCCGGTGCAGGGCCGCAATCTCTATGCCCAGTTCCTGACAGGTACGGGTCAGGGTGGGTTCCTCGTCCCCGGAGTCGGTCAGCGCCCGCCGCGCCCGCCGCAACAGCGCACGGCCATCCACCAGCGACAGCCCGCGGGTGGCCGCGATCAGGGTTTCCGCCGCCCGTTGAATCTGGTCGGCAATGGGTTGCGCCGAGTAGAGCGTACCGTCAAGGTCGAAAACAATCGAGCGGATCGGGGGGATGGCCAGGCTCATTGGGCACCAACCTGTGAAGGAGGGGGACAACCGCAGATTAGCATGCGCGTACGCCGATTTTAAACAGTCCTGCCCTCCCTGTCAAAAGCCTGCCACCACCCCACCCGGAGGGAGGAAAGCTCTGCTGGATAATTGGTAAAGAGACCATCGACCCGAAGCCGCCGCAACCGCAGCGCCTGGCGCGGGCTATTTACGGTCCAGGGATAGACGCGCAGGCCATGCCGCTGACAGGCCTGGACCAGCTGCCGGCTGGTCCGGTCGACCCGCGGATGAAAACTTTCGGCGCCGGCAGCGACAGCGCGGGAGAGGGCGCGATGCCAGAAGAGCGTATCGCAAAGGAATCCGAGGGGGAGCCGGGGCGCTTGCTGGCGCATCAGCGCCAGCAGGCGATGGTCGAAGGAGGAGACCAGGACTCTTACCTGCGGGTAGGCCTGGAGCAGTTCGAGGACCTTGTGCCCGGCCGCAGCGTCCTTGATCTCGACATTGATCCGTAGCCGGTTTTCGGCCCAGGTAAAGACCTCCTCCAGGGTTGGTAATCCTTCTCCGGCAAAAGGGGTGCCGAACCAGCTGCCGGCGTCGAGGCGGCGCAGCTCGGCGAGAGTGAAGTCCCGCACCGGTCCCCGGCCGTCGCTGGTGCGTTCCAGGGTTTCGTCGTGGATGACCACCGGGACTCCGTCCCGGCTCAAATGGACATCGAGTTCGATACCGTCGGCGCCGTCCGCTTCGGCCGCACGGAAGGCCGCCAGGGTATTTTCCGGCGCCCGACCCGAGGCGCCACGATGGGCCCAGATCAGGAGCCGGCGCTCCGTCCCGCCGCCGGGCAGAGGCTGCCCTGTTCCCCCGCGGCCACTCATGGCGGGCCCTGGATGACCGGGTAGCCCCGCAGCTGCCAGCCCCAAATCCCACCGGTCAGGTTGTAGACTTCCGGGTACCCCTGGCTGGCCAGATAATTGGCGACCTGGGAACTGCGTGAGCCAACGGCGCAATAGACCAGGACCGGGCGATCTTTGGGGACTTCACGGGACCGGGCCTGAAACTGGTCGATCGGAATCAGGGTGGCGCCCGCCAGCCGTAATTGCAGGTATTCACCGGGAGTGCGAACATCGAGCAGAAAAGTATCCGGTTGGCGCTGTAACAGCTGGAAGGCCTCGGGCGCCATCATGCTCGTAACCGGCGCACTCCAGGCCTCGGCCGTTAGGAGCAGCAGCAAACCCAGCAACCAGCAGGCGCGATTCACAGTAGCCACAACAGAATCCTCCCCAATGTTAAATATGGGCCATCGGCCCTTGGGACAACTATATTCAGTTTTGCGAATTCCTTCCAGCCCAAACTTGTCTTCCCGGGTGAATCATGCAATGATACCGCCCGTCTCACCCCACCGCCGGCAGCGGTCGGCAAGGAGAATCATCTATGGATCGCAATCTCGCGCTGGAACTGGTTCGGATTACCGAAGCAGCGGCCCTGGCCTGCGGACGCTGGGTCGGCAAGGGGAACAAGCTTGCTGCCGACGAGGCCGCCACCAACGCCATGCGGCGTACCCTTGACTCGGTCGGGATAGATGGCACGGTGGTGATCGGCGAGGGGGAGATGGACGAAGCGCCGATGCTCTATATCGGCGAAAAGGTCGGCAATGGCCAGGCGCCGGCCGTCGATATCGCCGTCGACCCGCTGGAAGGGACCAACATCTGCGCCAAGGGGACCAGTGGCGCGATTGCCACCATCGCCCTCGCCCCCCGGGGCGGATTCCTCCACGCCCCCGACATGTACATGGAGAAAATCGCGGTCGGACCTTCCGCATGCGGCGCCATTGATATCAACGCATCGCCAACGGAGAATCTCAAGCGGGTCGCAGCGGCGAAGGAGTGCTATATCGAGGACCTGACCGTGGTAATCCTCGACCGGCCACGTCACGAGAAGATCATCGAAGAGATTCGCAAGGCTGGCGCCCGTATTCATTTGATCTCCGACGGCGATGTCGCCCCGGCCGTGGCGGCGGCCGTGGAAGGGAGCGGCGTCGACCTGCTGATGGGGATTGGCGGTGCCCCGGAAGGGGTGTTGGCGGCGGCGGCCCTCAAATGCATGGGCGGCGACATTCAGGCGCGACTCGTCTTCATGACCCAGGAGGAGCGGGAGCGCGCCAAGTCGATGGGGATCGATGATTTCGAACGTGTCTACAATTGCGAGGAGATGGCCCATGGCGATGTTTTTTTTGCCGCGACCGGTGTTACCAATGGCGACCTGTTGCGCGGGGTCCGCTATTTTTCCGGTGGTGCCGAGACCCATTCTATCGTGATGCGTTCCAAAAGCCGGACCATCCGCTTCATTGAAGGGCGTCACCAGTTCGACTACAAACCGGTTTACTGAGGCTTGCGAAAGAAGGCCGATTTCCCCGCTTGTCATCGCGGCAGGAAACTGTTAGGATTTTTCGGCTTATTGCCTCCAGTCAAAGAAACCGCACGGCGAAAGGGAACAGTATGGCGATCATTACCATTTCCCGGGAAATGGGCAGCGGCGGCATTCCCATTGCCCACAAGGCAGCGGAAAAACTTGGCTACACCCTGGTCGATGGCGAGGCGATTGCAAAGGTTGCAGCGTCCTACGGCCTGACCCCCGAAGCCCTCGAAAAGGCGGACGAAAAGCCGCCGGCCTTTGTCGATGAAATCGATGCACAGGTTGAAATCGACTCCCACCGCGTCGAGTTGATCATTCTTGAATACGCCCTCAAGGGGAACATCATCGTCTATGGCCGTGGCGGGCAGGATCTCCTCAGCGGAATCAGTTCCGTCTTCCGGGTCCGGATCACCGCGCCCTTTGAGGACCGGGTCGAGCGCTGGGCGGAACGCGAGTGGCTCGATCCGGATCTGGCGCGGATCCTGGTGCGCAAGAGCGATCAGCAGCGGGCCGGCTTCATCAAATACTACTTTGACCGCGACTGGCTCGATCCTCTCGGTTACGATCTTATCGTCAACACCCAGCGCCTCTCCGAAGAAACAGCCGTCAAGCTGATCTGCGAAGGGGTCCGGGATCGCAACCTGCAGGAAAGCAAGGATTCCGGCAAAAAGATACTGCAGGACCGGATCGTGGCCAAGAAGGCGGAAATCGCCCTTCTGGCCAATGGCGTCATCGAAGGACTCCACCACTACCACTTTCACCTCACGGTAAAAGATGGCGTCGCAACCCTTTTCGGCCATGTCCACGCCGAAGAACAGCGGGAGGCGGTGAGAAGAACGGTGGCCGCCGTGGAAGGGGTCCAGAAGATCGATGACCAGCTTGAGATCCGCCAGTACCGCTCCCTGCCTGAAGAGCACTGACCCCGGATTCCTTACCCAAATCTTCCAGCCGGCCCCGAGGGCCGGCTTTTTCTTTGCCTGGCCTCGCCCCGCCCCATGCACTGGCGCTCATGGTTCTTGTCGACGGGTACTGATCATGCTAGGATGGGACGCTTTTTCCGGCTTCGTCCGGAGGATGAATCGAACAAGGAGAGAATATCGGTATGGCTGGACACAGTAAGTGGGCAAACATCAAGCATCGCAAAGGCGCTCAGGATGCCAAGCGTGGCAAGGTTTTCACCAAGCTGATCAAGGAGATCACCGTTGCCGCCAAGATCGGTGGCGGCGAACCGGGGACCAACCCGCGCCTGCGTACTGCCATCGACAAGGCGAAGAGCGAAAACATGCCCAAGGATACGATTGAACGGGCGATCAAGAAGGGGACCGGGGGCCTCGATGGCGTCGAATACGAAGAGGGCACCTTCGAGGGGTACGGACCGGGCGGGGTGGCGGTTATCGTCGAATTCATGACCGACAACCGGACTCGCACCGTGGCCGATGTCCGCCACATCTTCACCAAGCATAACGGCAGCCTTGGCGTTAACGGCAGCGTCAGCTTCCTCTTCGAGCGCAAAGGCCTGATCGCCTTTAATACCGATTGTGACTTCGACCGGATTTTCGAGGCCGCGCTGGAAGTGGGCGCCGAGGATGTCAAGGACGAAGGGGATAGCTACGAGGTGATCACCGACCCGGCCAATTTCATCGAAGTCCGTGAGGCCATGAAGGAAATGGGCCTGAACTGGGAGAGCGCCGAGGTGACGATGCTGCCACAGACAATGGTCCAGCTCGAGGGAAAAGCTGCCGAGCAGATGCTCAAAATGATGGACAAGCTCGAAGATAACGACGACGTGCAGAACGTCTATGCCAACTTCGACATCTCCGATGATGAGATCGAGAAGGCGATGGGCTGAAACCAGGGAGACCGGATTCCGGCGCAGGTAATTAATAGCCTTGGGCACGGATTATGAGACGGGCCCCCGCAACCGGACACCAGGCCTATGAAAATTCTCGGCATCGACCCCGGGAGCCGGATAACCGGGTATGGGGTCATTGCAAAAGAGGGGAATCGCCTGCTGCATGTGGACAACGGGGCGATTGCCACCACCAGTGATACGCCCCTGGCCTTGCGTCTGTTCGAAATTCACCGCGGGCTGGAGCAGGTCATCGCGACCTATCACCCCGATGCCATGGCGGTCGAGCAGGTCTTTCTCGCCAAGAATGCACTCTCCGCCCTGAAACTGGGGCATGCCCGCGGCGTCGCCCTGGTCTGCGGGGTCAATGCCGGGCTGCCGGTTTTCGAATACAGCGCCCTGCAGGTGAAGAATGCCGTCGTCGGGTACGGCCGGGCGGCCAAGGGACAGGTCCAGCAGATGGTCCGGGCCTTGTTGAACCTCCCGGAGATTGCCCAGGAGGATGCCTCCGATGCCCTTGCGGTTGCCATCTGCCATGCCCACAGCCACGGACTTAATGAACGTCTCGACCAACTGCGCCGCGGACGCTGAGGTGAACGCATGATCGCATCACTGCACGGAATCATCGCCTACCGCAGCATTGATCATGTCATTGTCGATGTCGGCGGCGTCGGCTACCGGCTCCTGATTCCGCTTTCGACCTTCTACGCCCTGCCCGAGGAAGGGAGTGTCCGCTTCCAGGTCTATACCCACGTCCGGGACGACGCCATTCTCCTCTTCGGCTTTTTGACCAGCGCCGAACGGGACCTTTTCGTGCTCTTGATCTCGGTTTCGGGCATCGGCCCCAAACTGGCCCTGAATATACTCTCGCATATTCCTGCGCCGGCACTCCTCGATGCCCTCGCCGAGGGGGATGCCAAGCGCCTCGCCACCCTTCCCGGCATAGGCAAAAAGACGGCGGAGCGGCTGGTGCTGGAATTGCAGGACAAGGCCCACAGACTCAACCCCGCTCATCCGCGCGTGCCGCCGCAAACCGGGCCGACCAAGACGACCTCGCTGGAAGACGCCCAGTCGGCTCTGGTCAACCTGGGATACAAGGAGGCCCAGGCCCGCAAAGTCCTTGAGAATATGGAAATCTCACCGGACGCCAGCCTGGAAGAGGTCCTCAAGGGAGCCCTCAAGATCCTGCTCCGCTAACCGGGGCGGCGGTAACCGAATGCTGCGACCGTATCCCAACCCTGGGGAATCATGAGCGAACGGCTGATCACACCTGATATTGCCGGCGACGATGCCTGCGTCGAAGTCTCCCTGCGGCCCCGCACCCTGACCGATTACGTCGGCCAGTGCAAGGCGAAGGAGAACCTGCAGATTTTCATCGATGCCGCCCGGGGACGCCGGGAAGCCCTTGACCACGTCCTCTTCTACGGCCCGCCTGGCCTCGGTAAAACCACCCTCGCCAACATCATCGCTGCCGAGATGGGCGTCAACATCAAGAGCACCTCCGGTCCGGTGATTGAAAAGACCGGCGATCTCGCCGCCATCCTGACCAATCTCGAGGCCGGGGATGTCCTGTTCATCGATGAAATACATCGCCTCTCGCCGGTGGTCGAGGAGATCCTCTATCCGGCAATGGAGGATTACCAGCTCGACATCATGATCGGCCAGGGTCCCTCGGCACGCACCATCAAGCTCGACCTCCCCCGTTTTACCCTGGTCGGCGCCACCACCCGGGCCGGTCTTCTCTCCTCGCCACTGCGCGACCGTTTCGGTGTCATCAGCCGGCTGGAATTCTATACCGACGAGGAACTGGCGATCATCGTCAGCCGCAGTGCCGGGATTCTCGAAATTCCCATCGAGGCACAGGGCGCCCTGGAACTGGCCCGACGCAGTCGTGGAACGCCGCGCATCGCCAATCGCCTGCTGCGCCGGGCCAGGGATTTCGCCCAGGTCAAGGGCGATGGGGTGATCACCAGGGAGCTTGCGGATCTGGCCCTGACCCGGCTGGAAGTCGACAGCCGTGGCTTCGACCACATGGACCGCCGGATCCTGCTGACGATCATCGACAAATTTGGGGGTGGACCGGTCGGCCTCGACACGCTGGCAGCGGCCGTCGGCGAAGAACGGGACACCATTGAGGACGTCATCGAGCCCTACCTGCTGCAACAGGGATATCTCAATCGCACACCCCGGGGTCGGACTGCCACCCCGGCTGCCTACCACCATTTCCAGCGGCTGCCGAAAACGGCCGCCGAGGGTGGCCTGTTCGCCTGACCCAAGAGCGAAGGGTGGTTTCCGGCACCCATTGCAGCGGAGCGATCGATGAAACGTCCTGCCTTCACCGTCTCCCAGAAGATCGCGGCCGGCTACCTTCTCATCGTCCTGTTCAGCCTGATTGCTCTGGGCTACGCCCTCTCCAGCTTGCAGCGACAGACCCAGCGTTCGCGCCAGCTGGTCGGCGTCGAGTTCAAACTCCTCAATCTCTATCGTGATCTGCGGGACACCTTGCTGGCCCAGGAACGGCTGGAAAAGCAGCTCCTGGTACTCCGCGACTCCGACATGCTGAACCTTGCGGCAAACCGTTCCCAGGAGTTTGCAGCCACCTGGGAAAAACTCGCCGCACTCCCCCTGCCGGAATCGGCCCCCAACCTGAGATCCCTTGCCGGGTCCTACATGCAGGCGGACCAGGCCTGTTCGGAGCTGCTGACCGACAAGCGCTGGGCAGCGGCAAGTCAGTGCACTCACGAGCAGACCGGCCCGCGCCGCGAAACCCTGCTGGCGGCCCTCGCCACCCTTACCGATCGTCAGCAGGCGACCCTGGATCAGGCGTTGCAAACCCTCTCCAGCGGCAGTAGCCAGGCCTACAAGGTGACGCTGCTGCTGGTTTTCATCGGACTGGCCCTGTCGGCCCCGGTGGCGATAACGGTTATCCTCGGCATCCATCGCTCAATCCGCACCCTGATCCTGGCCACCAAGCAGATTGCCGGCGGCAGCTTTGACCAGCCGATTGCCATTAGTGGCGTCGACGAATTCACCCTGCTCGCCCGGGAATTCAATGAGATGGGTTTAAAGCTCAAGGACCTGGAGCAGATGTCCCTCGACGCCAACCCGCTGACCCGGCTCCCCGGAAACCTTGCCATCGACCGCGAAATTGCCCGCCGGATCGAAAGCGGCATCCCGTTTTCCCATCTTTATATCGACCTTGACAACTTCAAAGCTTACGGCGACCGTTACGGCTATAAAGCCGGGAGCGAAGTGATCGCCCAGGTTGGCGACCTGATCCGCAAAACGGTGCGTAACTTTGGTACGCCTGAAGATCTGGTCGGCCATATCGGTGGTGACGATTACGTGATTCTCACCCCCCCCGAGCAGGGTGAAAACATAGCCCGGGCCTTACTCACGGAGTTCGACCAGATGGCGCCCTCCTTCTATTCGGAGGAAGACCGGCAGGCCGGTTTTTTCATGGCGCGGGACCGTTTTGGAATCGAACGGACCTTTCCCCTGCTGACCATGTCCGTCGCAGTGATCCGCGTCGACCTTCTTGAGGCACCAACAGCCCTGGCGATCAGCAGGGAGTGTGCTAAGATGAAGGAACATCTTAAGGAACTTCCTGGCAGCAATCTACTTGTCAACCGACGCAAGGTTCTATGACGCGGTTCCTGCTCTCTTGCCTGCTGATTTTCCTCCTGGCGGCCTGTGCGCAGCCTCCCGCCCCAGCCGCAACAGCCATCGTCGAACCGCAGCGGGAATTGTTCTTCCAGGGGTTGGATGAATTGCTGGCAACGGGAACCAGCCCGGCCCTGCAAAGACTTGTTCAGGAGAATGGCGCCTCCCCCTGGAAGGGGCCGGCGCAGAGCCTGCTCGATTGGCAGGCTGCAGCGGCCGCCGAACTCCAGCGCAAGACAGCCGAGCAACAGCAGAAAATCAAACAATGCATCGATAGCAATGAAAAACTCGTCCGCGAGAATGAGACGCTTAATCGCGACCTCCAGGAATTAAAGCGCATCATGGTCGAAATGGAAAAAAGGGCCCTATAGGATTGGACGCCGCCGGACAAAAGGGGTTTTAGAAAACCGGGCAATATGTTACTTTTCACTCAAAGGGGGGGCCTGCACTAGCCCTGCTGAGTTCGCCCCCGGGGCCGTCACTGTGGCGGCCCTTTTTATACCCTGGGCTGCCAACCCTCCGGACCTTGGCCATTGGTTCTCCCTGCGATGAGCAAAGACTCCCTCGATCAATTTACCCGCCAGTTGGCCCGCTGGGCAGAAGAACAGCTGGAGCGAAGCCGCTCTCCGTTGCGCCGGATCGACCTTTCGCCACGGGTGTTGACCCCGCAGGGGGCGCTTTACCCGGATCTGGTCCTCTGGATCAACCGGGACAGCGGCATGGCCGGGGGGGTTATTCTCGTCCCGCCCCGGGAGAGCGATTGTAGTGAGGAGCAGGGACGCCTTTGCGCCCATGCCCTTGGTTTGCGGCATTTTGTCGTATGGGGGGCGGATGAGATTGTCTTCTGGGAAATTCTCCCCGGCGGATTGTCCCGGCACCGGACGGTTGCCGCCCCACCTGCCGGCAGCGACGCCACTAGCTTTCGCCATACCCTGGCCACCGTCCTGGAGGAGATCAAATATCTCACCGTTGCGGGGTCCCTCACCCCGGAGGAGCTTCCGCCCCATTACCTTGTCAACCTTTGTCTGGGGGGACTTGCAGAGGTTGTCCCCGGACTGAAGGAACTGATGCGGGTCGCCTGCAGCGAAGGTCGTTGCAGTGCGACAGGCGTTCCTCCCGAGCAACAGGCGCAAGACAAGGCGTTCTTGACCCTGGTGCGGATTGCGGCACTGCTCCACCTCGACCAGCTGCCGACAGCGGTCCAACCGGAGGGACTGGAGCGGGCGATGCTTTTTGCCATCGATACGCTTCCGGCGGAACTTCGCAAGGCACTGGCTCCCCTCCCGGGCGAATTCCCACTTCCTCTCGATATCGCCGTCCGCTTCCACCACCTGTCGCGGCGCCTGGCCCAACTCGGCGGGTGTCAGGACAGTCAGCGGCTTGCCCGGGTCCTGGAACTGCTGCGGGAGGACCACCAGCTTCCCCTCGGCCAGCACGCCCTGACGGCACCCGTCCCGAAAACCCGCGGACCGCGGTTGATTGCAAACCTGGCCAACATTCCCCCAGGCCCTGAAGATTGGGAGGTAGCGCCACCGTCCCTGCTGGCCTGCTCTGTCCTGTTGCGCCATCTGCAAGGGCAGCCGGCGGCGCGGATTCAGGCCGCTGACCCGTTCCAGCTTCCCGGGACGCCGGCACCGACCCTGATCCTCGCGGCCCTGACCTCCCCGACCACGCTCCCCGCCCGTGAGCGGGCGGCACTGCAGGCCGGTTTGCGAATCTCGTGGCCGACCCGGAGATTTCGCCTCCCCCCGGATCTACCCCGCTGGGGGTGGGAACTTCTCCATCTCGCCGGGCTGGCGGCCCGGGAGGGGAAACTGCGGCTGAAGGTCCCCGGGGACTGGCTCAGCGCCCCCTTTGCCGATGTCTTGCTCGACACACTGCGGGAAGATTTCTCGATCGGCGAGATCCGCCGCATCTCCGCCCATCAAATGGAGATCGACCTCTGTAAAGATGGGGGCGCCGATAGCACCTGCCTTGTCAATCCGGGAAGGGACAACCGCTACCTGGAAGGGGAGCTTTCCCGAAAGGCTCCGGCCCTCTTCTGGGCCCTGGCGCTGGACCTCCCCGACCCGGTCTGGACCCTTTTTGAGAACGGCCACCTCCATCTCGATCCCTCTGGCAACTCGCCGCAAGACCTCGAGGCCGGGGTGAACCTTTTTGTCGCTTCAAGCCTCGGCCGATTGCTCTGGCAGGTGGCCGGCAATAACCAGCCGCTGCCCGGACCAAGAAGGTTTGCTGCGACCTGGGGAAAACGGCCCTTCCCCTTGCCCAACCGGGACATCCTGACCCTGTTGCAACGCCTGGCCGAGGAACACCCCGCCACTCCCAGCACCGCCGAGATCGATGCCGAACTCGCCCCCTGGTTTGCCCTCCCACTTTCCGCCACTGGCAGGGTCGCCAACCACCAGGAGCCAATGGCCACTGCGGCGGCGGCTACGCCCACGCCGACTCTTGATTTGGCCGACCTGAGCAACACGCTTTATCGGGAAGTCTTCAGTGACGGGCTACCGCTCTTCCCCGAGCATTATCTTTTTGACCATTTCCGCCCAGAGCTGCAAGAGTACCGGCTCAGCCTGCCGTTACAGCGAGGAGAGCCATTCTTCGGCCGGGTAGTTCTGACCGGCGCCGACGGCGACAGCTTTGAAGTCTCCTCCGAGCTGGCTGCCCAGGCGGTTGAATTGGCCGCCGCCGCCGGCAGGGAAGTCGTTCTGCTCCCCGCAGACCCCCTGATATTGCAAAATATTCTCGGCCGTTATCTGCAGGACTTGCAGACGCTTCACGAGGCGCTGTTACGCCGGGCCCACCTTCTGCTCACCAATCCCCGGCAGGCAAGGGCAGTCGCGGGAAAACTCTGGGAGAGACTCCCGCTCCCGCCGCCGGAGTTCTTTCGCGCCAAGCAGAGGTAATGCCGGGAACGGCCATCGTAGTGCCGGTGGCCAGGATGGATAAAATCTGCTGAAACTGGCAGAGAAAACTGTTATCATTCGAGAACATGTCCCCTCCATCAAGAAGGTCGCCATGAACGTTCTATTGCACCTTTGCTGTGCGAACTGCGCTATCTACCCGGTCAAGGTTCTACGGGAGCAGAACCACCAGGTCACTGGTTTTTTCTTTAACCACAACATCCACCCGTACCAGGAGTTCAGGCGACGGCTGGAAACGGTCCGCGACTATGCGGCCGGGGTGGAACTCGAGGTCCAGTATCGGGAGGACTACCAGCTGGAGGAGTTTCTGGCCCAGGTCGCCCAGGTCCCGCTCTTGCGCTGCGATTATTGCTACCACTCCCGTCTTGAAGAGACCGCCCGGCGCGCTGCCGACCAGGGTTTCGACGCGTTTAGCACCAGCCTGCTCTACAGCCGCTATCAGCAGCATGAGACAATCCGCAGCCATGGCGAGTCCCTCGCCCATCAACTTGGCATCAAATTCCTCTATCACGATTTCCGGCCTGGCTGGCGCGAGGGGATCGAAACTTCCAAGGCGATGGGGCTCTACCGCCAGCAGTACTGCGGTTGCATCTATTCGGAGAAGGAACGCTACTGTCCACCAGCCCGGACCTGAAGATGCCCCTCGGCAAGCTGCTCATCCTGATCGGCCTGTTATTGGTCTGTGCCGGGGTTTTTCTCTCCCTGGGGGGAAAGATTCCGCCCCTCGGCCGGCTCCCCGGCGATCTTCACATGGAATCGAAGAACTTTTCCTTCTATTTCCCCCTCACCACCTGTATTCTGGTTTCACTTCTCCTCTCCCTCAGTAGTGTCCGGTTAGCAAATTGCATTCACCCAAAGTTGCAGATAATTGTAAATATTTTCACAAGTTAGCGTATTTTTTGCTTGACAAATCGTCGTGAAGTCGGCGCGGCGATTTTCGTAAATACCTATTTTATATGAGGATTTACGAAAATGTCATTACTTGTTCGCTGCCACCGTACCCGGCTTAGCAGGCGCTCCATTGTCCGACTTTTTACCCCGTTCAAGGGCGCTCTCGAACATGCCCCGGTTCTTGAGGCCCGAGGCAACAGGCCACTTCAGATGACGTTTGAAGATCAGTTGAAAATCCTGACCTACTATCACCTCGAAGAGCATTCTTCGGGGCGTCATCTGCTTCAGGTTCTGACGCAGGAAGATTTTGCCGCGACTCATATTGCACCGCCCGGCGGTATCCGGAAAAGCGCCTTCTTTGAGGCGATCAATACCCGAGGGCTGGAGCAGATGATTCATGTTTACGAAGACCTGCAGAAACAGGTCTCACAAAAGATTCCTGTCGCCAAAGACATCTCCGATCTCGGCGATCTGATCGCCGTCGATGGTTCGCTGATTGACGCTACGCTGTCCATGCTCTGGGCGGACTATCGAGACGGAGCCAAAAAGGCCAAGGTTCACCTGGGGTTCGATATCGGTCGTGGTGTCCCCCAGAAAGTCACATTAACCGACGGCAAGGGCGACGAGCGTCCTCAGGCGGAACGGCTCGTGGCTCCCGGTCAGACAGGTGTCTATGACCGCTATTACCAGTGTTACAAAAACTTTGACGACTGGCAGGATCAGGGACGCCACTTTGTCTGCCGCATCAAAGCCAGTTCTCGTAAGACGGAGTTGAGCGCCAATCCTGTTGTCCCCGGCAGTCATGTTTTCTATGACGCCAGGGTGTTGCTCGGCACCAAAGATGTCAACCAGACCGAACGAGAAGTGCGTGTGGTCGGCTACAAGGTTGACCAAAAATCCTATTGGGTCGCCACCGACCGCTTCGATCTGACCGCCGAGCAGATTGCCTTGATCTACAAGCTACGCTGGACGATCGAGTCCTTCTTCGCCTGGTGGAAGCGCCACCTCAAGGTGTATCACCTGATTGCCCGCAGTCCCTACGGCCTGCTGGTGCAGATCCTCGCAGGGTTGATTACTTATTTGCTGCTGGCCATCTACTGCCACGAAGAGCATGGCGAACGTGTCAGCATCAACAGGGTGCGTGAGCTTCGCAACAATATTCGCAACGAGGCCGCCGAGGATGCGGCCGCAGGCTTAGGGCCTCCCGATATCATTGACTTGGACTTCGGAGCCTATGCAACTTCTTAACCGGACACTACTGC